>NZ_LKDX01000082.1:0-7387 GCF_001401795.1 Pseudoalteromonas sp. P1-26
CAGATATTCAAAGATAACGCGGGGTAAACCCGCTGCTACAATTTCACGCCTACATCAAAACGTAGGAACGGCTTTAGCCGTGAATTGTTTTCGGCACTAAAGTACCTCCTACGAGGTAGGCCTTGGCAAAGACCTACAAGCAACACCGCTCGGCTAGAAACTGACGGCTGTTACAGCTCATACCTCTGTTTTATCTTTTCGATAATCTCAACATTCGCGGCTGGGAAGCTGTAATCATCAAGCTCGTTGAGTGCAACCCATTTGCCTTGTTGGCCTTCAGCGCCATGGGCCGTGCCTGTGAAATCATCAACAATGTGCACATCTAAACGTACGCATTTATCGCCGTAGTCATATTCGATAACCATTAGCTCTTCACTGGCGTTTACAGTTAGGTTTACTTCTTCTAATAGCTCGCGCTGAAGTGCGGTAAATACGCTTTCGCCCTGCTCTACTTTGCCGCCAGGGAATTCCCATAAGCCGCCTTGATGTTTGTCGTCTGGGCGCTTACAAATAAATAATTGCTGATCTTTATAAATAACGCCAACAGCAACATGCACTACTTTTTTAGTCATTTGTTGTTTCCTTAATCATAAAAAAAGCGACGCAAGCGTCGCTTTTTATCACCGTGTTTTGGTTATTTTAATTTACCGCAACACTGCTTATATTTATTACCTGAACCACAAGGACACGGCTCGTTACGGCCTACTTTTGGTTCTGCACGTTGTGTTACTACAGCACCTTCTGGTGTTTCGCCACCGATGTGCTCAGCTTCTTCGTGTTGGTATTCACGTGGTGCATTTTCGCTACGGCGATGTTGCTCTTCAACTTTCTCAACATCTTCTTCAGCGCGAACTTGTACTTTACTTAAAATACCCACAACGTCGACTTTTAAGTTCTCAAGCATTTCAGAGAATAGCTCGAACGACTCGCGCTTGTACTCTTGCTTAGGATTCTTCTGTGCGTAACCACGTAAGTGGATACCTTGACGAAGGTGGTCCATCGCGGCTAAGTGATCTTTCCAATGTTGGTCTAGGCTTTGTAGCATAATTGCTTTTTCGAATTGACGTAGTACAGACTCGCCTACCATCTCTTCTTTTTGCTTGTACGCTTGCTCAACCGCTTCTTCGATACGCTCACGAAGTTTCTCTTCGTATAGTTTGCTATCGTCAGCTAGCCATTGTGAAATTGGCAGCTCGATTAAGAAATCTTGTTTTAAGCGTTCTTCAAGACCTGGGATATCCCACATTTCAGCTAAGCTTTGCGGTGCAATGAATTGATCAATCACACCATTTAACACATCGCCGCGAATTGCAGTGATAGTTTCTGAAATATCGCCTTCTTCAAGTAGCTCGTTACGCTGCGAGTAAACAACACGACGTTGGTCGTTTGCTACGTCATCGTACTCAAGTAATTGCTTACGAACGTCGAAGTTACGTGCTTCAACTTTGCGTTGCGCGTTTTCGATTGCACGGTTAACCCAAGGGTGCTCAATTGCTTCACCGCGTTGCATACCTAGTTTACGCATCATGTTAGTCATGCGCTCACCAGCGAAAATACGCATTAGCGCGTCGTCCATTGATAAGTAGAAACGGCTTGAACCGGCATCACCTTGACGACCAGAACGACCACGTAACTGGTTATCGATACGACGAGATTCGTGACGCTCAGTACCAATGATGTGTAGACCACCTGCTTCGATTACTGCATCGTGGCGTTTTTGCCATTCATCTTTAATCGCTTTGATTTGTTCATCAGTTGGGTTTTCTAGCTTTTCAACTTCGCTGTTCCAGTTACCACCTAACACGATATCGGTACCACGACCGGCCATGTTAGTTGCAATAGTTACTGTGCCAGGTAAACCTGCATCGGCAACAATATCTGCTTCTTGTGCGTGGAACTTAGCATTAAGTACATTGTGCTTAATTTTTTCTTTACGTAAGAACTGTGATAAGTACTCAGAACTTTCGATTGAAATAGTACCCACAAGTACCGGTTGACCACGCTCTTGACAATCTTTGATATCAGCAAGGATTGCTTCGTACTTTTCTTCTTGTGTTAGGTACACAAGGTCAGCACGATCATCACGGATCATCGGTTTATTAGTTGGCATTACTACTGTGTCTAGACCATAGATAGACTGGAACTCAAACGCTTCTGTGTCTGCTGTACCTGTCATACCCGCTAGCGTGTCGTATAAACGGAAGTAGTTTTGGAATGTGATTGATGCCAATGTTTGGTTTTCGTTTTGAATGCGTACACCTTCTTTTGCTTCAACAGCTTGGTGTAAACCTTCTGACCAACGACGACCTTCCATTGTACGGCCTGTGTGCTCATCAACGATGATAACTTCGTTTTCTTTAACAACGTAATCAACGTCTTTTTGATAAAGCTTGTGAGCACGAAGTGCCGCATACACATGGCTTAATAATGTGATGCTTGAAGCTGAGTAAAGTGAATCACCTTCTTGAATTAAGCCGCGCTCAATTAGTAGCTCTTCAACTTTAATTTGACCACGTTCAGTTAAGTGAACTTGCTTAGACTTTTCATCGATAGTGTAATCGCCGTCGCCTTCAACGCCTTCTTCATCTTCTTTTTCTTGTAGCTCTAGATCAGGCACAATTTTGTTGATTTCGATGTAAAGCTCAGAGCTGTCTTCAGCTGGGCCTGAGATAATCAGCGGCGTACGCGCTTCATCGATTAGGATTGAATCCACCTCATCCACTACGGCGTAGTAAAGTGGGCGTTGTACACGCTCTTCAATGCTAAATGCCATGTTATCGCGTAGATAATCAAAGCCAAATTCGTTATTTGTACCGTAAGTGATGTCGGCAGCGTAAGCGATTTTCTTCTGCTGTGGCATCATGCCTGGTACGTTACAGCCAACTGTTAGGCCTAAGAACTCAAATAATGGGCGGTTAGTTTCGGCGTCACGTTTTGCAAGGTAGTCGTTCACGGTAATTACGTGAACACCTTTACCTGTTAAACCACGAAGGTATGCAGGTAATGTTGCTGTTAGTGTTTTACCTTCACCGGTACGCATTTCTGCGATGCGACCTTGATGTAAAACCATACCACCTAGTAGCTGTACGTCGAAGTGACGCATGCCATTTACACGCTTAGATGCTTCACGTACCACAGCAAATGCTTCTGGTAAAATGTCATCTAGGCTTTGTCCGTTATCGTAACGCTCTCTAAATTCAGCTGTTTTTGCTTTTAAATCTTCATCAGAAAGCGCTTCTAATTGCTTTTCAAGCGCATTAATTAGAGCGACCGTCTTTCTTAGGTTTTTAATAGTGCGGTCATTGCGACTACCAAAAATCTTGGTAAATAAATTAGATATCATGATAAAACCGTTACAATATATTCTTTGTTAGCTAGTCATTAGCTAACCCACTTTCTTCAATTGATAATTAATATGCGCTTATGCTCATGATGTAGGGCATATTAATTAACAATTTATCAGTACGCTGTTCAAAACACCGCTTATTTCGTGCGCTATCATACCAGAGTCTGCGCAACATCAAACCTTCTGTTTATGAAGATATGGAATTTCGGCAAGAAAATTTAAAAATCAGCCATAATCTTTGATCTAACCCCATAAAAAGGGTGAAAACAAGATTACTGAATAGATATGGCGACAATAAGAATAAAATCAAGATCAGGGGAGAAAAAAGGCGATTCGAGAGACGAGGAACGAGGTGCGAGGAACGAGGTGCGAGGAACGAGGTGCGAGGAACGAGATGCGAGGAACGAGATGCGAGGAACGAGATGCGAGGAACGAGATGTGAGATGCGAGATGCGAGATGCGAGATACGAGATGCGAGATGCGAGATGCGAGATGCGAATTATCGTAGGCGCGATTTTATATCGCGCAATATTCAAAGATAACGCGGGGTAAACCCGCTGCTACAATTTCACGCCTACACCAAAACGTAGGAACGGCTTTAGCCGTGAATTGTTCTAAACACTTCGGCACTAAAGTACCTCCTACGAGCTAGACCCACAAACCACACCTTGAACTTAAAACTTACAGCTTATAGCTTAAAGCTAAAAGCTGATGGCTTTACTTATTTTTTCCGCCCATGTTGCGCTAAACGCTCTAACTTGGCTTTTAAAGATGGAGGGGCGTCTGCGGCGATGGCGCTGAGGTAATCGGCTGTTTGTTCGCTCATTTGACGTTTAGAAACAGGCTTTTGCTCTGGCTTATTTGTTGCCGATAAGCGCTGAGTTGCTTGTGGGTTTGCGGTAATTTTAATTTGCCCAAGTTCGACCATACCAGCGGCACGAAAATGCGAGAGCATATCCATTTTTAAGTAATTTAAACGCAGTGCAATCGGTGCCGAAACCGCTTCGATCATCAAAGTACCATCACGGTAATTACTTACTCGGCATTTTTTCGAAAGCGTTTCACCTAAAAAGTCATCAAGAATCGTTTGTTGAGAAGACAAGCCTTGGGTTTTACCAGCATAAGATGCCAAGCGACCACTCAAGCCCGCCATAATATCGCCAACAGCCTTTGGCGCGTATCTATCTTTTGCCATTAATCGTCTACCTAAAAAGGTTAATCACCACAAAGAGAATATACCACCTACGTAAATATGAAGCTATTAGGTTCGAGAGTCGAAGTACGAGATGCGAGGTACGAGATGCAAGATGTGAGGTGCGACGCTTGCTTGGCGCGTCTAACATTCAACACCAAACCGGAAAATCATTAAAGAACCTTCAAACAACACCGTTCAGCTCAAAACTGGCAGCTGAAGGCTGACGGCTCCTTAAATTTCACGCCTACGTGAGAACGGCTTTAGCCGTGAATTGCTCTAAACACTTCGGCACTAAAGTACCTCCTACGAGGTAGGCCTTTGGGTAAGGCCCACAAACAACACCGCTCGGCTCAAAACTTACAGCTGAAGGCTGACGGCTCCTTAAATTTCACGCCTACGTGGGAACGGCTTTAGCCGTGAATTGTTCTAAACACTTCGGCACTAAAGTACCTCCTACGAGGTAGGCCTTTGGGTAAGGCCCACAAACAACACCGCTCGGCTCAAAACTGGCAGCTGAAGGCTGACGGCTCCTTAAATTTCACGCCTACGTGGGAACGGCTTTAGCCGTGAATTGCTCTAAACACTTCGGCACTAAAGTACCTCCTACGAGGTAGGCCCTTGGGTAAGGCCCACAAACAACACCGCTCGGCTCAAAACTTACAGCTTATAGCTTATAGCTTAAAGCTTCTCTTCCTCCCCCGTGATTGTTTCTGGTACACTTTTCCTTTGTTTTTTATTTAACTTTCGCGATGACTCAACACTCTCTTACTTTAATCGTATTGGCTGGCGGGCTGGGTAGCCGCTTTGGCGGAAACAAACAAATTGCCGAAATTCCAGGGCTGGGCTGTACCATCATGGAACTTAGTATTCAGGATGCGGTTAAAGCTGGTGTGAGCCAAGCGGTGATCATCATTAATAAAAAAATTCGTGCAGAGTTTGAAGCGACGATTTTACCGCGCCTACCTGAGTCGCTCGAAGTAATCCTAGTTGAGCAAGCAATTAGTGCAGTACCAAATGGCTATGAACACCTAGCCGCTGAACGCCTAAAACCTTGGGGTACAGGTCATGCATTACTTTGCGCAAAACCCTATGTAAATAACCCTGCTATTGTCATTACAGCCGATGACTATTATGGCGAGTCTTCTTTTGCCATTATTAGTGAACACTTCAAACAGCATAGCAATTGGGCGATGGTAGGCTACCCAATAAAAGATACACTCTCCGAAGAAGGTGGTGTAAATCGAGGTGTATGCTCTGTTGATAGCCACCAGCATTTATCTGATGTGGTCGAGTACCTAGATATCAAACTCGAAAATAATGTTTTAAAAGGCAACAATCCACATGGGGAAAGATTACAAATTGCCGATGATGCCCTAGGTTCTATGAGCTTTTGGGGAATAACACCGAGTTTATTTAATGACTTAGAAACAGGCTTTATTGAGTTTTTAGAAAATACTGACAACGGTGTCACGAAAGAGTATTATTTACCAAATGAGATACAACTCGCGATTCAAGATAACCGCCAAGCTGTAACCGTTTATACTGCACAAGAGCCATGGTATGGCGTAACCTACAAAGCTGAACTGGATGCAATAGCACACACTTTATGTCAGTTACGTCGTAAGCTAAACGATTAAACCCTCGCCTCTTCTTGCAAAAAATAAGTAATGGAAAATTAATGAAGTCTAACCCTGTTGCAACTTATCTTTCTGAGCACTTTGGCTTAAGCACAGATAACGTAACGCTAAAGCCAATTGGCAATGGCCACATCAACACAACCATGTTACTTAAATCAGAAGAAAACGCCTTGGTTGTGCAAAAGTTAAATACCGATGTGTTTCCTAACCCTGAGCACCTAGTTGAAAATGCACGACTAATTGAGCAGCACCTAAGTGAAAAACACGACAATGGTGAATACAGCCTCGAAATTATTCGTCATGTTCCAACTATCGAAAGCGACTTTTTAGTTGAATGCGATCAAGGTGTTTGGCGTGCACTCGAATTTATTGGCGGCAGTTATAGTGAAGATGTGGTAGCAACTATCTCGCAAGCACAAACTGCAGCCAATGCATTTGGACAATTCGCGCTAGCATTACAAGATTTTCAGGCTGATCAGCTGCATCATGTGATCCCTGATTTTCATAACTTAGCGATGCGCTTTGATGCTTTCAAAAAAGTCATCGAAAAAGATCCTGTAAACCGTGTAGCCCTTTGCCAAGACGACATCGATTTTTGTTTAGCTCAGCAATCTCTTGTTGAAGAGCTAAAACAGCTTGAAGGTAACATTCCTTTAAGACCATGCCATAACGACACAAAAATCAATAACATGCTGTTTTGCACGCAATCTGACGATGCAAAAGCAGTTATCGACCTCGATACCTGTATGCCAGGTTATTGGTTATTTGATTTTGGCGATATGGTGCGTACCTTCTGCTCTCCTGAGCAAGAAGATTCAACCAATCTAAATAATGTACGTGTTCGTGAAGAGATCTTTGCTGCCATCGTTAAAGGGTATGTAGAGCCACTAAAAGATGTGATCACTGATGCCGAAAAAGAAAGCTTTTGGTTAGGCACTAAAGTCATGACCTTTATGATTGGCCTGCGCTTTTTAACTGACTTTATTGATGGTGATAATTACTTTGCCACCAAACATGCAAACCACAACCTAGAACGCGCCCGCAACCAGTTTGCTCTTTATCGCGATATTCTTGAAAAAGAACATACGTTAAAAGCGATATTAGAGATAAATAAAGGTTAGAGATGCGAGATGCGAGATGCGAGATGCGAGATGCGAGATGCGAGATGCGAGATGCGAGATGCGAGATGCGAGATGCGAGATGCGAGAT
>NZ_LKDX01000083.1:0-6754 GCF_001401795.1 Pseudoalteromonas sp. P1-26
TACGATGTAGGAGGTACTTTAGTGCCGAAGTCTCTAAGATAATTCACGGCTAAAGCCCTTCCTACGAGACAAGAGGTGCGAGGTGCGAGGTACGAGGTGCGAGGTGCGAGATATTGTAGGCGTGAAATTTATTTCGCGCGAAATATAAACAGCAGTGCCGTGTTTGAGGCGCGCCAAGCAAGCGTGACGCCTACGATGCAGGAGGTACTTTAGTGCCGAAGTCTTTAGGATAATTCACGGCTAAAGCCGTTCCCACGAGACAAGAGATGCGAGGTGCGAGGTGCGAGGTGCGAGGTATTGTAGGCGTGAAATTTATTTCGCGAGAAAGCCTAGCACCTAGCACCTACCCCCTAATACCTAGCACCTACCCCCTAATACCTAGCACCTACCCCCTAATACCTAGCACCTACCCCCTAATACCTAGCGCCTTATTTTTTCAAACCCCAAACAAAAAAATGCCACCTTTCGGTGGCATTACACACGGGATTATTTCTATTTACTAGAAATGCTTTTCAAAGTTCAAGGCGGTGCGCTTTTCACCCAACCTCAAACTCATAATTACTTCCAACTTTTCATCTTATGACCTTTAACAGCATAGAAAAGTATGAATAAATAACAAGGCAACATCACAATATAAGCCATTTGTTGTGCTTCTGCGCTTTTTACGCCGCCACTTGCTAAGCCCCAAAATAATGGACCGAACGCTCCACCAGCAATACCCATAACGAGCAGACCAGAGCCTACACTAGTTAGCTTGCCTAAACCAGATAATGCTAACGGCCAAACTGCCGGCCATACAATGGCATTAGCAAAGCCTAGCACAGCAATGAGCAATAAGGTATCAGGCAGTACCGATTTTAGGCCAAATAATGTTGATATAAATACAGTTTCATTGCTACCTGTAACAATCGCTAGAGTTAACACACAACCCAATACCGCTGAAATTGTCAGCGCTGTTTGCTGCGATAACACTCTTGGGATAAGTAAAATCCCTAAAAAGTAACCTAGTACCATACAGCCCATGGTGTATGATGTCATAACACTGTATTTTTCAACACCTAACGACAACGCAAAGCTACCAATCGTATCACCTGCAATTACTTCAACAGCTACATAAACAAAAAGTGCCACAATCCCTAAGGCAAGACTCGGATGGCTCAGCGCTTCTTTTACCTGCCCCGGTTTTTGTTCATCAACATCGTCATCTATTAACTCTGGTAATGGCATTTTAGTAACTGCAAAGCCGAGTATACCAATAAAAATAGCCATCCCTAAATACGGTAAAATTAAGCCATTGGCCATCGCATCAATATCAGTTTGGCTAAGTTCTTTACCTACAAAACCTTTAAAATCGCTGAGTATCAGTGCGGTAAACACGATTGGTGCTACAACTCCAGCACCTTTATTTAATATACCCATAATACTAACGCGAGCCGCGGCTGATTCTTCGGGGCCAATTCTTACTACGTATGGGTTAACCGCTGTTTGCAGCAATGTTTGCCCAGCCCCCATAACAAGCTGCGCGAATAAAAACAGTGCAAAAATTTGCGTTTTTGCAGCAGGAATAAACAGTAAACCTGCCACCATCATGGTCGCCATACCCAGCGCCATACCGTTTTTATAACCTACCTTTCTGATGATCATCGCCGAAGGTAGAGCCGTAAAAGTCACAGCAATATAAAAAGAGAAAATAATCAGCGATGCCTGAAACGGTGAAAGCTGCAAAATTTGCTGTAAAAATGGCATCAGTGAACCATTTAACCATGTAGCAAAACCCAGTATAAAAAACAGCGTGGCAACAATCGCCATAGGCACAACACTGCTTTGTTTATTCATTTCAGACATAACATTTCCCATAACAGCACAGCTCGACTCTACAGCGCTGCTGATTCAGATGATTATATAAAAGAGATATTAAATATTTATAACACTATCGCAACAAAAATGACAGCGCTGACATATTTCTTTTAAGTGGTGTCTAGGAGCCGTCAGCTTTCAGCTGTCAGTTTTGAGCCGAACAGTGTTGTTTGGTTGCAATACATTCCCCCTTCAGATAGGTGTTGAATGCAAAACGCGCCAAGCAAGCGTGACGCCTACGAGGTGCGAGGTGCGGGATGCGAGATGCGAGATGCGAGATACGAGATACGAGATGCGAGGTGTGAGATGCGAGGTGCGAGATGCGAGGTGCGAGGTGCGAGGTGCGGGGTGCGGGGTATTGTAGACGTGAAATTTATTTCGCGCGAAGTTTTTAGGCAGCCAGATTTTAGTCAGACGCGCAAGCAAAAATGACGCCTACACTTTGCTGTAGGCGTCACATTTATTCATCACAAAGCACTACTCACCAACAACTGTGACGCGACTGGTTTGCTGTGCGTTTAAGCGGGTGCGTAAAGCAACTTTTGCATTGTTATCAACCTTCACAGGCCCAACGTAAGTTTGCCAGCTTTGGCCGTTGTCTAGGCTGTATTCAATGCTCAAATAAGCAAATGCGCTGTTGGCATACAACTTACCATTTTCAATCACACCGCCTGGTACCGGTAAATGCAGATCAATGCCATCTTTGGCTAACTTATCAAGCTCTTTTAAACCGACTGCACTTGAGAACTCAGCCCAGTCTTTTGCTTGTTTTTTACTATCGACGTTTTCGCCTTCCCAATCGGCTTTATGCCATGCGCGCTCTGCCACTGACAAAATACGCGGGAAGATCATTGCTAATACTTGCTCTTCAGTACGGATTGTTTCTGACCATACCTGACCTTGCATACCCAAAATATTCTCTGGCTTTTCAAGTTTAGGTAACGGGCGGCCCACCAACGCTTCTAAATTAACAATTGGCTCACGAGTGCGGGTGTAGTCGGCATTGGCATACACGTCATCTGGCATGTAATTAAAGGCTTTTTTAGTATCTGTGTAACGAGTTGCCCAGTAATAACCACGCTCTTCAGGGCTTGCTTCGTATGGGTGATCAAAATACAAATGCGTACCGTGTGATAGCACCACTTGGTAACCGGCATTTGCTAGGCGGTATGCTCTATCGGCAACACCCCATTCCCAAATGTTATCCCAAGTATTAACGGTAAAAGTTTTGTTAGGGAACTCATCACGTTTAAACGAATTTTCGCGGTCATACATGATGCCATCTTCCCAAATACCCGGAGAAATACCGCGTTTTTCAAGTAAGGTTGCAACACGCTGTGTGAAATAAGGTTTTAAATCAGCCGGGCCAGCTACACCGTTATTAGGATCAGCAAATAACGCCTGACAGATTGGCGAGCCTATCCATGAACCAGCACCGACTTCATCACCACCAATATGCAGGTTCTTTAACTGCACACCTGCTTCGCGATACATCTGCTGAAGTTCATAAGTTACTTTATCTAAAAATGCGTAGGTAGAGTCCATACACACATTCATTGAGTTATCTTTGTAGTTTTGTACCGTCATGTACACAGAGGTATCTTTTGGATCAGTAAGCAAGTATTGCGTTGCTGGTCCCATATCTATGTGTTGAATTTCTTTATTTGCAGAGCGCGTTTTAATGTTGTTTTTAGCGGCTTTCTCAGCTTCTTCTAACATGTTGTGATAACGCGCTTCCATCGCTTTGATTGAGGCACGAGCATGGCCAGGGCCTTCAACTTCAGGGATGATTTGAATGTGGCGGTCTTTCGCAAACTTTAATAGCTCAACAAACTCATCACGTTTCAAATAACCGTTGCCAGAGCCTGATTTAAATGGCCCTGTGCCAAGCTGAGTTAATAAGCACTCGCGCTCTTCTAAATCAAAGCAGCGATAGCCGCCAACGTCTGTGAGCTCTGGTAAACCAGGGATCTCAAGTCGCCAACCTTCATCTTCTGAAAAGTGCCAGTGTAGCTTATTCATTTTATAGCGAGCCATTTGCTCAACCAGCTTGAACATGGCTTCTTTGCCATGATAGTTACGACCATTATCGTAATGCATACCACGCCAACCATAACGCGGTGAGTCTTCAAGTTCTAACTGCGGTAAGCTGGCACTGCCTTGGCTATTTGCAGGAATGAGGTTCAATAAGCTTTGCATCGCATAAAACACACCGGCGTTATCGCTACCTACGATGGTGATCACTTCATCATCAATCTCTAGAGTGTAGCTTTCAGCTTTTGCATTATTGAGTTTAGGGTCAACTTTTAAGCGAATTACTTTGTCTTTGCCGACATCGATATGATCAGGCTGTGCTTTAAGGCTAATGCCATAGTCATCTTGTAAGTCTTGCATAAACACCATAACTTCGTGCTTAAGCTGGCCTTGATAACTGATTTGCCAATTATTGTTTAGCGTCGCGCTACCTCGATTAAAATCGACTTTACGAGGCTTAGGGATAATACGCTTTAAAGCATCCTCTTTACTAACCGACACCTTGTCAGTGCTATTACGCTCGAAACGTACTTTTGCCGTTGCTAAAACCGATAAATCTTTTGGCTCATTGTAACGGCGTAACTGATTTTCACGGGTAAATGGCGTCACAAACTGTTTAAAGTCTTCAGTGTCGGTGTTGGCAAATACGGCTGGTTTATTCTTACCCGAAACAAAAAATGCCCGTGGCATAAAGTCACTGTAAGCAACAATCCATACTTGCGCATCAAACGGCAACTCTAAACTTTCACCTGCGGCTAAGCCTTTAAAAGAGCTCGTTGGTACGATGCGATGAAGGTCACCATTAACGTGCTCTATGTTTAGGCCCGCAACATGCTCGGTTGAGATTTTACGAACAGAGTGAATATAAAGCTGCCAGTCGCTCTCGCCTGCAGGCAACGCCACATCAGAGCCATTATTGAGGGTAATTTTTCCTAAAAAGCCCGCATCTTTATTACGAAAGTTATCTTCTACCGAAAACAGCAGTTCGGTACCTTTCGCAAACTGATCAACTTGCGATTGAGTTAATGCTGCACTAGCCATTAAAGGCGCAGTCGCTAGCATTACCGCGAATAGTGACTTCTTAAAATCCATTACTTTCTCCTCGTTTAAGCCCTGAGTGTACGGTATTTCTGCGTACTATTTTTCATTTTTGTTAATAATTCGTTCCTATCATATAAAAACTAAAATGACAGCGCTATCATTTTGTGAAAAATAAAGGCAAGGAGTTAGCTATCAGCTATCAGCTATCAGCTATCAGCTATCAGCTATCAGGCTGACGGCTGACGGCTGACGGCTGACGGCTGACGGCTGACGGCTGACGGCTGACGGCTCAAACCTTAACACAAAGATACTTCTCTTCTAGATACTCATCTAACCCTTGGTGACCGCCTTCTCGGCCTAAGCCAGACTGTTTAACGCCGCCAAAAGGCGCTACTGGGTTTGAGATGAGGCCTTCGTTAATACCAATCATGCCGTATTCGAGTGCTTCGCTTACGCGATAAACTTGCTTGATGTTTTCACTATAAAAATACGCAGCTAAACCGTAAGGTACGTCGTTCGCAAGCTGAAGTACTTCTTGCTCATCATCAAAGGCGATTATGCTGACTACAGGGCCAAACACTTCATCATGATAGATATCCATCTCAGGGGTCACATCAGTTAAAATTAATGGCGCTTGAAAGCTACCTTCAAGTTCGCTGTTGTCACCAATTAACGACGCCCCTTTATCAACCGCATCTTGCACAAGTGTTTGTACTTTCTCTTTTGCTTTAGGGTAAATTAATGGGCCAATATCTACCCCGTCATCAAGACCATTACCTACCTTTAACTCAGCTACTTTGTCAGTGAGTTTTTCGAGTACCGTTTCAAGCACTGAACGCTGAACAAAAATTCGGTTTGCGGCGACACAAGTTTGCCCTGCGTTTCTGAATTTAGCCCCCATAAGGCCTGCAACAGCTTCATCTAAGTCGGCATTATCAAAAATAATAAACGGGGCATTACCGCCAAGTTCCATCGATGTTTGTTTAATGGTTGAGGCGCACTGCGATAGTAACTGCTTACCTACACCGGTTGAGCCTGTGAATGTGAACTTACGGACACGCTCCGACTCGGTCATGATCTCACCCACCATTTTTGCGTTTTCAGAGACCACTACGTTCAGCGCACCTTTTACAAACCCTGCTTTATCAGCAAGGTAGGCTAAGGCAATAGCGCATAATGGCGTATGCTCCGAAGGTTTAATCACAAAACTACAACCCGCGGCATAAGCGGGTGCCACTTTACGGGTGATCATGGCAATCGGGAAATTCCAAGGGGTAATACCAGCCACCACACCGATTGGCTGTTTTATCGTTCTTAAACGATGCTTGCTGTCAGTAGCAGGAATTGTGTCGCCATAACTGCGCTTTGCTTCTTCACTAAACCATTTAATAAAGCCTGCACCGTATTCCACTTCGCCCAAGGCTTCTTTTAAAGGCTTACCCTGCTCTTTAGTCATTAACTCAGCAAGCTGTTGCTTATGCTCAATAACCAACTCATACCAACGGCGTAACGTTTCACTACGCTCGGTTGCGGTTGTTTGCTTTAATTTGCTAAATGCCTCGTCAGCACTTTTTATTGCTTGCTCAACGCCAGCCTCATCAATATTAGAGACCTGCGTAATTGCTTGTCCAGTTGCGGGGTTATCTACACTAAAACGCTGGCTCGTAGAGTAAAAGTCACCGTCGATAAACGAATCAGAAAAAACCAAATCAGACATAGAACCTCCAAGTAAAAGCTATCAGCTATCAGCTATCAGCTATCAGCTATCAGCTATCAGCTATCAGCTATCAGCTATCAGCTATCAGCTATCAGCTATCAGCTA
>NZ_LKDX01000084.1:0-5918 GCF_001401795.1 Pseudoalteromonas sp. P1-26
TTACCGCTTACCGCTTACCGCTTACCGCTTACCGCTTACCGCTTACCGCTTACCGCTTACCGCTTACCGCTTACCGCTTACCGCTTACCACTGGGTTGTTGTCTCATTTTAACATCTGTAATTCACATGCTGTTAAGTTATCGGTAGGTATTCTCATTGGCGTTTGTGTAGGCAAAAAAAAGCCCGCATAAGGATGCGGGCAAACAACAAGTTGAAGGAAGTAATCCAGGGAACTACGGTCTACTTGAATAAGGTTTTATCCCGATTTAAGTAAACCTAGAGCAATACGAAACTTCATATTGCTAAAAACGGAGCTTGATGAAAGAAACTTTCATGAGGTTGCTAGCTCGGTATAGGTAAATAATACGCAATGATGGATTTTTCTTCAAACTAGAAAAATTTTATTTTCAGATAAAAAAAACTAATGTGAGCTAAAAGTTGAATTGTTTTCTTTTTGTTCACTTTGTAACTATTTTGTTTTTAACCTTCTGAATAAAAGGGTTTTTATAAATTTTGTGATCTTTATTCAGGATTAGTTTAAGTATTCTGTAGTAGATTTGCAAAAGTGCTTTTGGGTGTTTATGCGTAATTTATGAATAAACGTCGTGTTTTTGGCTGTTTTGGTTGCTTTTAAGAGCTATTCTAGTGACTTATTATTAAGGTGAAAATATGCGTAAATGTGTTGATAAAACCTAATATGGCTAAAAAATAACTAAGCAAATTGCTTTTTACCGTTATTTGCCGCTAATTCACAGCAAGAGCGTTGTCAGTTTATAACTGACTAGATACACTAGATGTAACTTTTGGCCATGATTGTGGTCAATAAATGCAAGTGTAAAAAATATAACAAATTACATAGAAATCTATTTTAGGAGTTTAACGTGGGATCAGGGCTTAACTTTTTAGATCTTATTCTAGAAGCCAGTGTACTTGTCCAGCTAGTAATGTTGGCATTAGTCGGTATGTCGGTAATGTCATGGGCAATTATTTTTCAACGTAAAAAAGCGATTTCTGATGCACTTAATGGCGCTAAGCGTTTTGAGCAAAAGTTTTGGTCAGGTATTGATTTAAGTAAATTATATAACGAAGTATCTGCTCGTCCTGGTGGTGCATCAGGTGTTGAAGCATTATTCGTTGCAGGATTTAAAGAGTTTGCACGTCATAAGAAAAATACATTTCAAAGTGCAGGCATCGTAATGGAAGGCACACATCGTTCAATGCGAGTTGCGCTATCGCGCGAAGTTGAAAAGCTTGAGTCTAGTTTATCGTTTTTAGCAACAGTGGGTTCAATTAGTCCTTACATCGGTCTGTTTGGTACGGTATGGGGTATCATGAACGCATTCATCGCGTTAGGTGAAGTTAAACAAGCAACGCTACAAATGGTAGCGCCAGGTATCGCCGAAGCGCTGATTGCAACTGCAATGGGCTTATTTGCTGCAATCCCTGCTGTAATTGCTTACAACCGTTTTGCTAATAAAGTAGAAAAGCTTGAAGGTAATTACATTAACTTCATGGAAGAATTCGCCAATATTTTACACCGCCAAGCAGCTGCGCAAATAGAGGCTAAAGCGAATGTATCAGCGTAAGAAACGTCGCCCTGTAGGTGAAATAAACGTAGTACCTTACATTGATGTAATGTTGGTACTACTAATTATATTTATGGCAACTGCGCCACTTATTACCCATGGCGTAAAAGTGGACTTGCCGAAAATGGAAGAATCGGATTTAGTTGATACCAAAGATACACCGCCTATCATTGCGTCAATTGATGCTGAAGGTAAGTACTATGTAAGTATTGGTACTGACCCAGAAGCACCAATGGAAGCGCTGGATGTTGCGGCGGTAATTAAACTTCAACTGCAAAAAAATCCAGATACACCTGTGATGATTAAAGGTTCTGGCCGTGTTTCTTATCAAGAAGTACTGCTGCTTATGGACTTTTTGAAAAATGCTGGTGTGCCTTCAGTGGGTCTTATGACCGAATCATTCGAGGGGACGAAAGGCTAGTATGGGTGCATCAGTAGTAAAATCGGTTCTTTTGCACCTTGCAATAGCAGGTTTATTAGTAGCAACAGCTAATTTTCATATGCCAGCGCCTAAGGTGATGGAAGTAACGCTGAACCCTGCTTTACCAGAGCCTGAAAAAGCCGTTGCCGCAGTAACGGTTGATCAGCAAAAGGTTGAGCAGAAAATTGCCGAGCTTAAAAAGCAAGAAGAAGCAAAAAAACGAGCCGAAGCAAAACGTATTCGTGACCTTGAGCGCCGTGCAAATGATGCACGTAAGCAACGTGAAGCTGAAGACAGACGCCTTAAAAAGCTAGAGCAGCAACGCCGCGCGAAAGAGAAAGAAAAAGCAGAAGCAGAAGCACAAGCGAAGAAAGCACGTGAAATTCAAGAGAAAGAACGAGCTAAAGCGCAACAGGCTGAAAAGCAAAAGCAAGAAGCTGAAGCCGCAGCGAAAGCTGCAGCTGAAAAACGTAAAGCTGAAGAAGAAGCGTTAAAGAAAGCGGAAGAAGAGCGTAAGCGTAAAGCTGCCGAAGCTGAAGCTGAACGTAAACGCAAAGAAGCTGAAGCAGAGCGTAAACGCCAGCAAGCATTGCAAGAGCAAATTCTACAAGAACAATTAGCTGCTGAGCAGGCTGCACGTAATAAAGTGCGCCAGCAACAAGTAGTGGGCGAAGTTGAAAAATATAAAGCGTTAATTATGGCGCGCATTCAACAAAACTTCTTAAAAGATGAGAAGATGAAAGGTAAAGAATGTCGTCTTAATATTCGTCTTGGTTTTAATGGCTTAGTGACTCAAGTAAAATCACTGGGCGGAGATACCTTGGTATGCGAAGCTGCAATGCGCGCGGTGCGTATGGCAGACACACTACCAGTATCACCAGACCGTGAAGTATTTGAGCAACTTAAAAATATTAATTTAACAATAGCGCCTCAATTTTAAAGGAATGATATGTTTAACCAGATAAAAACAGCATGTTTTATTGTATTACTGGGCTTTCATGGCATTGCCAGTGCTGCACTAGAAATTGTGATCACCGATGGTATTGACGGTGCACGTCCAATTGCGATTGTACCTTTCCAGTACAATGGTGTAGGAACTATCCCTGAAAAATTAAGCTCAGTGATTGCAGCTGACTTAATGCGTAGTGGTAAGTTTAAGCCAATTGACGTGAACACAATGCCGCAGCTTCCAGCTACTGACACCGACGTTGATTACGGCGCTTGGGTTAATAAAGGCGTTGAAGCGGTTCTTGTAGGCCAAGTAGAGCAGCAAACAAATGGCCGTTACTTAGTTAAGTATGAGCTTATTGATGTTATTCGTGGTCAAATTACCGGTGGCGAAACGCAAATGATGAGCAATGGCCAATTAGTTAAAAGCCAAGATCACATTTTAGACGCGCGTGAAAGCGTAATTGCTGAAACAGGTTTTCGCCGTTACGCGCACCGCATTAGTGATGTAGTTTACGAAGCGCTTACGGGTGAAAAAGGTGCATTCTTAACGAAGATTGCTTATGTGATTGTTCGCGAAGAAGAGCCTAAGCCATACCAGCTTGTAGTTGCTGATTACGATGGTTTTAATGAGCAAGTGTTACTTCGCTCTAAAGAGCCATTAATGTCACCAGCGTGGTCACCTGACGGTACTAAGCTTGCGTACGTAACATTTGAGAATCGTCAAAGCCAAATTTATATTCAAGATTTATACACAGGTAAACGTGAGCTGATCACAAGTCACCCTGGTATTAATGGTGCACCGCAGTTCTCGCCTGATGGTAAAAAGTTATTATTAGTGCTTTCTAAAGACCGAAATGGTGCAACAGAAGTATATGTTTTAGACCTTGCAACTCGTAAAGAAAGACGCCTTACAAACCACCGTAGTATAGATACTGAACCATCTTGGTTCCCTAATGGGCAAGATATTGTGTTTACGTCTGAAAGGGGTGGTAATGCCCAGATTTATAAGTTAAATTTGCAAACTGGTAGGTCAAAACGCATGACGTTTGACGGAGATATGAACCTAGCAGGTTCGGTTTCTCCAGACGGAAAAGAATTAGTGATGGTGAACCGTACCAACGGTCAATACCATCTTGCTAAGAAAGAGCTAGCTACAGGCGCGTTCCAAGTATTAACTAGAACTCGCTTAGATGAATCACCGAGTATCGCTCCAAACGGCTCGATGATTATCTACAGCACGCTTCATAATAATAAACAGGTGTTGGCGTTAGTTTCTATGGACGGTCGCTTTAAAGCACGCTTACCTGTGCTAAACGGACAAGTAAAGGCACCAGCTTGGTCGCCTTATTTACAGTAATTTTACTGGTTTACTCAATATAGGAATCAATTAAATGCAACTTAATAAAACTTTAAAAGGCCTGCTAATTGCTGTGCCAGTGATGACATTAGCGGCGTGTAGCTCTTCTTCAGGTGTTGACGAAGGTGCTGCAAACCAATCTAACCAAGGTATGGTTGAGCAATCAAACAACACTGATACTGTTGAAGTTGCAACGCTTACTCCAGAGCAACAAGCTGAAGAAGCACTTCGTGAAAAGTACGAAGCGTTACGTCAAGAGCAAATTATTTACTTTGGTTTTGATAACGCAAAAATCCAAAGCAAATATGCTGAACTATTACAAGCACACGCTGAGTTCTTAGTACAAAACCCTTCAGTGAAAGTACTAATCGAAGGTCACGCAGATGAGCGCGGTACGCCTGAGTACAACATCGCACTAGGTGAGCACCGTGGTCAAGCAGTAGAAAAATACCTACAAAGTTTAGGTGTTTCTGCTAGCCAAATGTCAGTAGTGAGCTATGGTGAAGAGAAGCCAATGGTTAAGTCTCGCACTGAAGAAGCGTTCGCGAAGAACCGTCGCGCAGTATTAGTTTACTAATAAAGAGTCATTATGAAGCCGAAAATTATTTTGGCAGCAATGATCTTAAGCGGGAGCACCCAGTTATGGGCTGCTCCCGCTCCTGTTTCAGAAGCTGCAAGCTCGCAATCGAGCATTGAGAAGCGTTTAGTCGCTTTAGAAAACATGATGAAGTCACGTAATTTATTGCAAGCTGAGCTTCAGCAGCAGCTTAATATTTTACAAGACGAAGTGAGCCAAGTACGTGGTATTACTGAAGAGCAAAGCTATAAGCTTGAAAAAGTATTACAACGTCAGCGTGAGCTTTATCAAGAGATTGAGAACCGTGTAAGCCAAGCTTATAGCCAGCCTGCTGCAACACAAACTCAACCTACTAACACTTATACGGATGTGGGTGCATCACAGGCAATCAGTTCAGACTTATCTGAAAACGAAGCCTATGAGCGTGCTGTAGCGTTAATCATGAAAGATAAACGTTATGAGCAAGCAATTCCTGAGTTCCAAACATTCTTAACTACTTACCCTAATTCAGTGTATGCATCTAATGCGCATTATTGGTTAGGTCAGCTGTTAACAATCCAAAACGATCAAGCTGGTGCAACTG
The DNA here is from genome assembly GCF_001401795.1 of Pseudoalteromonas sp. P1-26. Lineage (NCBI taxonomy): Bacteria > Pseudomonadati > Pseudomonadota > Gammaproteobacteria > Alteromonadales > Pseudoalteromonadaceae > Pseudoalteromonas > Pseudoalteromonas sp. P1-26. Next base: position 5,476 of record NZ_LKDX01000084.1, read on the forward strand.
AGCACTTTAAAGTTGTTGTGAATGAATACCCTAATTCTAATAAGCGCCCAGATGCGATGTTAAAGTTAGGAAACTTATTAGCGGATCAAGGTTTAGGCGAGCAAGCCCTTAAAACCTTTAATGATTTAATTAATCAGTACCCAAGTACTACCGCTGCTAAATTAGCCACAGAACGTCTGTCGCAAATGTAGATTTGACCTGATTAGACTGCTTTTTGACATAAGCGGTCTAAAATTAGGCAACTAGACATAAAAACTTAAAAAAAGAGATATTTTCTGTTGCACTCAGCATTTAAATAAGTATTATAAGCGCCCGCAGCAGGCGATTGGTAACAACAGCCAAAATGCGGAAAAAAGAGCGGGTCATTAGCTCAGTTGGTAGAGCAGTGGACTTTTAATCCATTGGTCGATGGTTCAAGTCCATCATGACCCACCATTCTCTTA
>NZ_LKDX01000085.1:0-5899 GCF_001401795.1 Pseudoalteromonas sp. P1-26
AGGCTTGAGCCGTATGCAGTGAAAGTTGCACGTACGGTTCTTAGGAGGGCGACACTTGGTAACAGGTGTCGTCTATCCGACAAAGGTGAGTTAATTACATAACCCGCCTCAGGACAGAAACTTGTTAGTCCCACGGTCAGCAATTAGTACACAATTGACTGTCAGATTTAATTAAGTTCTATTAGTCCAACCAGAAAGAGCAAGCTAAGACTATTTCAATATACGTGTGTGTACAAAGGTAACTACCCCCTACCCTTCTCTTTATTTGCAAGCTCTAGAGCTTTTTTAATTGAATAACCTTGAGACTTAAACTTGTCTACTAACTCCCTGTCATCTGGATCTGTTGAGTAAACTAGTTGGGTTTCTTTATCTACAAATAGCTTAACTATTTCCCTCGATTGCCCGTATCTCACTAAGATTTCTGAGTAATGGCCCTTATCAGTATGAACGCTTTTCATTAAATCATAGTCTTGATCTGTACCATCATACGCTTTTAACTCTTTGAGTTTATCAACGGCTTCCGGTTCCTGGGCCAACATAAACTTCCATGGACTATTATTAACAATGGCCATCCCTGCTTGGCTTTGGTAAGCATCAAGTAAGCTCTGTGTGATACAAATGCCAGCTGCACGTGTTTTCCTGAATCGACGCCAACCAGTTTCAAGGAACTCGGCTAGATAATTGACTTTACCCGGCTTGTCTTTAAGGTATTCCCAAGCTTCATCGAGAATGAAAAGTTTTCTTTGTTTGTTGCCTGATAAAAACATTGCATGTTGAGCTGCGTTGATGAGGCTCATCAGAACACATTGTGATAAGTGAGGTTGCGAGGATAGTTCATCCATCTCACAAACGATTAATCGTGATTTGAAGTTTATTGGTGGGTATTTCTTACCAAAAAAGTCTCCAAAAATTCCGCCTTCACACCATGGTTTTAGTTGGCGCCCTATCCTCTTTATTTCAACATCTTGATGCTTTTCACACAGCTCAGAAAAGTCTGTGATTGATGAATCTTTCCCTTTAAGGTTCCAAAGCTCAGTGAGTACTGTAAGCATTTCTGTAGATTGGTAGTCACTTAAATCACCTGATTCTGACGCCATTGCTTTCAGCAAGGAATGAACCATGGCTGCTTGACCTTCTTTGCCATAAAAGTCATCAATATTTGCAAATGGATCAAGTGAAAACTTCATGTTCTTATTGAAGTCAATGAATTGAGCATTCTTATACTGGCTTGCTAAGTTTTCATATGAGCGACCTTTGTCAATAACAAACACTTGAGCGCCGTCAGTATCTCTGCCCACATCAAGCCGGCTTTTAACACCAGAGCCTAGATATGAAGTGATTAGCTTATTATTGAAAAATGACTTACCAGCTCCAGAGCGAGCGCAAATAAGTGCATTAAAAGAACCATCTGTTTCAAATATGTCTAAACCGAATATTTGCCCAAAGCGCGTGACAAACTCTAGAATTGGCCGTGAAGTGTTTCCTTTCCAACTCGCGCTATGTGGTAATAAAAATACAGCCCCTTTTGCCGTCCATTCATCAAACCGGTCTGATAATTTTATATATTCATCATCAAGGCCAAGAGGTAAAGCGTTTAAGAAGGTGCTAGGTGCCAAAATTGTTTCTATGTTGAATTTATACTCTTTACGCTTGAAGAATGCCTGCAATTTCCTAGTCGCCGTGAATGTTTCTTTCTTACTTCCACCAAGGATTATTAAATTAAGGCTAATTTTACATAATCTGGAGTTTTTAAGTTCATCTTCAATTGCAAAGTAGTCTTGTGCTTGGTCTTTTAAGGTTGAAACCCACTCCAGCATTTTTCCTTTTGCTTGTTTTTTTAGCCATTTGTTACGGCGATCAAATTCTTCATTTGCAGAATGAATACTTGGTAACTGTACGTTAAGCGTCATTAAATATGGGTTCCAAGCAACCGTTCGCTTGCCAAAACGCCAATCACCTAGCAGGTTTATAATATCACCGTAGTTTAAGTAATCGGGTGTTTGCTTGAGGGTCATGACTGAAGCAAATCCATTTGATTTCTCATCTAAAGATGAAAATTCTAGACCATATTCATCACGGTTAATTATTCCGCCCTGCTCTAATATTTGCGCACCCAGTGGGACAAGCTTGTTGATTTTTACTTTATCTCGCCAAAGCGCATTAGGTGAGTGATTGAAGAAAGTCTGCATTCTTGAAAGCCATTCTTCATCATTTAAAATCAATGGGGCTAAGCCTAACCCTTCGAATATTGAATATGTTCTATCTTTTATCTCTAGGAACTCTTTGAGCTCTTTATCGGAAGGGATAAAGTTTTTAACTGGGATTTTTACTGTGATCCAATGTTCAAAATCTCTTGGCCGGATACCTGATTTTTTATCAAGAGACTCTTTTCTTGCTTTAGAGTAATAATTAATTACTGATTCGCTCATTGCATCAGCAAGCTCACCGTCTTCACCACCAATCCGCTTCCCTCGTAGTTGCCTGTAACCATTTAGAAAGCCATCTATTCGTGGTAAAGCAGCTAGGCTTAGTTGAATTAATGTGTTGTGAGGAAACTCATCAGATAGAAAGCCTTCGTAGGCTGTTCTTATTTCGTTGTTTACCCCGTTAGTTGGTTGGCAGGCGATAACAAATCCAATGTAACCGCCTTCCATTAAGAACATTTGATATTCTTTAATATATTCCATTACACAGTTTAATTCTGCGGCTTTATTACCTCCGAGAAGCTTTTGTTGATCTTCAATGGTGCTTCGCCAAAGGGGGCCAGCAAAATTCTGCTGGGTTTCTTCGATATCTGGATTCAATATCTTTTCGATAGCTTCTTGGATTTTATTCAGCATGCTATACACCTATTTTACTTATTAGCCTCAGGCTGAGGTCTAGAAATGCTCAACGGATCGATACCTTTTGCCATAGTTTCTTTTCTTTGGCTTGTTACTTTGCTTTTCTTTATTGTTTGAAATGGTAATACTCGACTTGGGCGCATTTGAGCTTGATGGCCTGTTACCCAGCGTCTTGGTTGTAATTCAACATAAACGAAGCCTGGAATATTCAAATCTCCAGACTTGTCTTCCCAAGCAGCAACATAAATACGCATTGCTTTAGCTTCTTCTAGAACAGCGAGAGGCTCTGGCGCGATATCATTTGGAACGTAATTGAAAGTTCTTAAGTCATCCAACTCATCGTGTGATTGTTTCGAATATGACATTGTGTCATTGCTAGCGATACCAACAATGTTGGCTTTGTCATAATCCTGTGCGTTTTGTCTTCGCAAACTTCTTGGTTCATATACGTATGTGATGTCTTCCCCTTCACTATTAACGTAAATGACTTTTTGGTTTCCTTCTGAATTTGACTTTTTTTCACCTTCGTTTTTTGCATATTCTGCAGTCATCATGTGCTCAAGGTGGTCTTGATTGTTGGTTAACTCATAAACCTCCATCGGCCCTTTACAGAGACCAAGTTCCGGTTTACCTGCACATGAAAATTCCTCTTCACCAATCGTAAATGCTGAACACCCAGAAAATAATGAGGCTATGGCTAGAATTGAGCTGATTTTAAAGATTTCTTTCATTGCTAGTTACTCCATCTCAAGCCACGCATCAAAATCGCTTGGTAGTCCATTAAAGGTTAAACCATCTTCACGAACTAGGAATGGGGTCCCTCTAGCCTCAAGCAATCCCATAACGATAGGTGCTTTTTGAACTGCCTTGGCATCGCAGTCTTCTCTCATTTCTGTTGCTAGTTTTGTCTTGTTCATAAGGTCGATGACAGCTTTAGATTTATCAACAGCGCAATTTAGGCGTTTAGACTCAAGTAAAGATTGGCTGCCCAGCATCGCTGTTAGTACAAAGTCGACATTGTACTTTTCTGGAGATTGCTGAATTTTATTGAACAGGGCGTGGCAGTATCCGCAATTAGGGTCAACGAATATTGTTGCTTGCTTAGGTATGTCTTGGTTACCAAATGATAGTGTTGCAAGCTCATCTAGTTTTACGCCCATTTTTTCAAGAGGGACACGGTGAGCATTTCTTGCTTCGCTCAACTCATCAATAGTTCGTCTAAACCATGTATCAATTAACAGCCCTTGAAAGACAAAGCGGCCATTCTTAGATACAAAATATGTTTGTCCTGATTTAGTCTTAACTAGCATTAAGTTTTCAACAGGGAGTTCTTGAATACCTTCGATATCACCTTTTTGAGAAAGAGTTTGTTTTAATTCTTTCGGATTAATTGATTTCGCCATTGAGGATACGCTTAAAAGACTTGCAGTTGCTAATAGACTAATAGCCGTGACTTTTTTCTTTAGTGACATTGTGACTTACCTTTAAATTGATAGACATGTCATTGTAATCTTGGCAATAGCATGAAAATGGAAGATTAATTACTGATTTTTGATTTTTTCATGGGTTTAGACAAAACAGAATTTTACTAACTCGAGGGTTGATATGCTTGTTTAATCAACTAATTATGGTGTGTTTCTGATATTTATAGCTCTAAATGCTTAATGACATGCATATAAAAGCCTTAAGTAGGTAAAATACTGATCTAGGGTTAAGGTTGATATATACCAATGTTAACGAATAAAGATTGTCACATATCAAGACTTCACAATGACATGTTGTTGTCGAAATGAAACATCTTCGTAATATTCCTCATCGAATGCATCACACCAGGAGTTTATTTGTTCATTTGTAAGAGACTACTGTAAAGAACCACTTTCCAAAACTAACGGTCAGCTTCTATGAGGTATTCGTTGCTTTATACCGCGTTCAATTGATAGAGCGTTGGCAATAATACCGAGCTTTTCATTTTCACTATTAAGGAAGTCATCGAGTGTTTTATTAAGGTGGAGTGTCGCGACAGGGGATCGAAGAGCCAGCTATACCGTTTAGATTGATTCGTTGCCATGTTATCAAATTATCTAATAACATTTCATTCATTAATGAACGACTTACATAGCCCTGTGCATTTGCAAAAGTTGCTCGTGTAAACATAGCCTTCCTACGGTCTTGTGTTCTCTTATGTTCTCAATTGAAAATGTAGGTTAAATAGCCTCGACATAAATTTAGGGCATCTTCGTACTGAGCTTCACCTGTTATTTGTTTTGATTCAGTGCTACTTGTTAAGTTCAAGAACTTTTGAATCATTGTAGTGAATTGTTGGAATGTCCTGCTTTTATTTTTCCATGGAGAGCAATTTTACTTTTTAGCTTTTAGGAATCTACCAGATAGCGCCTAGTGCTCTATCTAAATCTAAAGAGCCTAAGCGAGGTCAATCTAGGTGTTGGTGAAACGCGCTCCACCACGAAGTTGTGGCTCTAATTAAAACCTTCTTGCTGATCCAAATATTGCTTAATAACCTGATTCCATAATGTGCACTTTTGAAATGATTAACCTTGCATAATTGGCGAATTCACCCTGAATAATTTAAGGTGAAATAGTGTAACTACTTGATGAATTTGGCTTTTTTTAATTTCTTTGCCTGGCGAATATTTAAGGTTTTCTGTACTTAACTACCAGAATTAAATGAAGTGCAATTAAATATTTGCAGTGAGATTTAGTTTCATATTCCAACTCGACAACTCGACCTTATACAGTGGTCTATACAGTACATGAAAAAGACGCTCAGATACAACTACAGGCTAAATCCTACGCCAGAACAAGAAGCTAAGCTTATTGAGTTTGGTGCGACAGCGCGTGGCACTTGGAATCTGTTGTTGTCTGAAAATATGCGTCGATATGAGTACGATAAGACGTTCTTGTTTTACAAAGAAATGGCCTCGCTTCTTAAGGAATTAAAGCCTTTCTAAGAGTTTGCGTGGATTAAATCTTTTGATTCAGCAGCGGCTCAGCAGGTTGCTCGCGATTTAGAAACTGCTGTTAAGAATGCTTTTTCA
>NZ_LKDX01000086.1:0-5742 GCF_001401795.1 Pseudoalteromonas sp. P1-26
CAATTACTTGGCCGGTTAAATGGTCAACAAAATTGATCCACCCGAGAAAACCAATTACCGTTAATGTGTGCTATTAGTTACGCTTACTAATAAATTATGATTAATTTTTAGTTTACAATGACAAAATGACTTTTAACATGCTGCTTAACTAATTGAATAAAAAGGGCTTTATGCCCTTTTCTTTAAACTCTGTAATATAAATTATAAGCAAAGCCTTAATAGTACAACCATAAGAAACTAGTGCTAAAACTCTTTCACCTTCCCCAATTAAACGCCCTAGCAACACCTAGCCCAATTTCATGCAGCACTACAAATCCAGCGCCACATAAGGTAGCCCAAACTGGAATAATGATGAAATCGAGGGTTGAGGTAGATGACGAAATAGCGACTTCTTGGTAATTTGTAAGCCAAGGATAAAAGCCAAAGCAGTAAAGAATAACGATTGGGGCAGCAAAGAGTATTAAACGCAGTTTTCGCTGTTTAAAAAATGGCATAAATGACATACCTAGCATGAGTAATAACGGCACGAACACGTAGATCACCGAAGAAAAATCATTTAGCGTCATACCTAAACCTATGGTTACAATCAGCATGAATAAAGCAGTAAAAATGCGGTAAGCGGCTGTAAAATGCATAGTCATTCCTTGTAATTTACCTACAACCACCCTAGCACGCTTATTTATAAATGACTATTTTATAGACCAATTTGCCTATTACAGCCGATACTTTCTACAAAATATTTATCATGACTCACAAGTATAAACCCACCTTTAAAGCCCTGTAATGATTGAGCCAAGTGCTGTTTTGATTCTAGGTCGAGATGATTATCGGGCTCATCGAGTAACAAAAATGCGGTGCTTTCAATATTACTGACGATACACATGGCGAGCTTCATTTTTTCGCCACCACTTAAAACTGCGGCGTGTTTAAAAACAGCGTCTTTTCTAAAACCAATACTGGCAAGTAGAGTTCGTGCGGTGCTCTCATTAAGGTTATTACAGTAAGTCATCACGTTTTCAAGCAGGGTTAGCTTGTTGTTTATTAATGTAAAATGTTGGTCTAAATAATAGAGTGCTTGATTGCAATGTAACTGCCCTGCTTTTACTGGTATGTCGTATGTCAGAGTTTTAAGTAAGGTTGATTTACCAGTGCCATTAGCGCCCGCTACATGAATTTTATCATCACTGAAAACCTGTAAATTTAGCGGCTTTTGTGTTCCGTGTGCTAATACAACGTTCTCCAGGCTAAGTACTTTTTGGTGCTTAGCATCACCTGATTGCGCTAAGTAAAATTGCTGCGCTTTAGTTTGTTCAAGCTGGCTAGAAAGCTCTTGTTTATTACGAGTGAGTTCACCTTCTCGCTTAGCGGTATTTTTACTTTGTGATGATAAATTGGCGCTGGCTTTATCTTTTTTAGCATCAATCAGCACTTTAGGTTGGCTGCCTGATTTTCTGAGGGCTGCGCCCTGGCCTGCTCGTTTTTGTGCTTTTTGCTTTTGTAGTTGCTCTGCTGCCTTGAGCTTACTTTGCTGCTTAACAACGTGGTTTAATTTATTTTCAAGGGCAGCAACTTGCTGCTGTTTTTGTGTTTGGTACTCAGAAAAACATGTACCATATTGTGTTAAACCAAGGGTTGTTAGCTCCCAAACTTCATAGGCATGTTCTAATAATTCTTGGTCGTGACTTATTAGTAATAATTGGCCTTTAAAGTTGTGTATTTGCTTTATAAGCCAGCTTTTACCTTTTGTATCTAGGTGGTTTGATGGCTCATCCAGTATTAAAATGTCGGGCTTTATGCAGGTAAATAGTGCCCAAAGCTTTAATTGGCTAAGCTGGCCACCACTTAAATGTTTGCTTAAGGAGTTAGGGGTTTTGTTGTTTATGCCAAGCCTTACAAGTTCTGCATTAAAGCGCTCTTCTAAATCCCAATTGCCTTCAAGTAAAGATAAATTTTGCTCTGTAACTTGCCCTTGGTTTATCGCATGAAGGGCTTTAAACACAGGCTCTAGCCCAATAGCCTCTACAATTGTTAGGTTATCAACCTGATTCACATCGTTCATTTGCTCATAAAAGCCAAGGGCTGAATTACAAATAACCGTACCAGAGCTAGGCTCTTTTTGCTTAGCAAGTATTGACGCTAATATAGATTTACCACAGCCATTTATGCCGATTAGCGCGGTGACCTTAGCAGTGAGTGAAAATGAAAGGTCATTAAATACAACATCACCATTGCCATGTTGGTAACATAAATTAAGAGCTTGAAGTTGTGGCATAGTGCCTCCTGTATTACAGGGGCATAAGCGTTTGTTCACACGAGAAGTAATATAGTGTAAGTGATAGTCAGCAACGCCTACTAACCCTGTTGGTCCAAAAAGATAAAAATGAAATTGGATAACAGGTTTAGTTGTTCATGTTGGCGGTAACTCCTAATAAGTGAGGCTAGATAATAACCACCCAGTGCTCAAATGGCAATGAGTTATGATAGTCTTAAGCTATTAAGCAGCTTATAGGAATATATTTTGAATTTAGTTAAAAGCCCTCTTGCCTCGCAAAACCCAATTCAAGTTAAGGTGCAAGTTAATGAAAGTAAACGTGTATTTGTTATTGGCGATTTAGATGCAGATTTAACTAAATTTGAACAGGCGCTTTGCTCTGTTAATTTTAACCCAAGCGAAGATATCTTGTTTTCATTGGGCGATGTGATTGACCGGGGTGAGCACAGCATTGCGTTACTTGCGCGTTTTAAAGAGCTTGGTGTACATATGTGCCTTGGTAACCATGAGCATATGTTGCTTGAGTCATTACTTGCTAATGATAAAGGTTACTACCGTTTATGGGTTGAGAACGGCGGCCGTTGGCACCTAGAAGCAAGCGATGAAGAGCTCGCATTTGCCTGTAAGCAGCTACTTAAATGCCCGCTTTCTTACTATGTTGAATACGGTGCATTAAAAATTGGTTTATCACATACCATCTGTGCTGATTGGGATTGGCAAAACCCTACAACCGACAAACAACAAGCGATTGGCGCATTGCTTTGGGATAGAAGCTTAACCAAAGCGAAAAAGCCGGTAATCAATCCAAGTATCGATTTTTCGGTGCATGGCCATAACACAACAAAACAGCCCTATTGGCTTGGCAATAGCTACCATCTTGATACCAATTATCTCAGCGGCAAGCCCACCATTGTTGAGCTTAACACGCTGATCAAGCAGTTTTCATCAATGTAAACTTGCCAGTCATTCGACCGTTTTCTCTTCAAGGTAGTTTTTATAAGTTAGCCTTGCGTGCCACAGTAGTTCATCGGTCTCTTGAATGTAGATAATTGGGCCGGCACTTTTACTCGCTAAACTCTTTAGTTTACTGTATTCACGCGTATCAATTTTGCCATCGCTAAAGTAGCTTTGCGCGGTATTTAAAAACTGATCGTCTTTATAAATATCACTATGCCAAATAAGCGAGCGATACATACTGGCAGTTATTTCGGTAGGTTTATCGTTGGAGCGAAAGATTTTAACTTCGGTGTAAATTGAATTACCGGTAATTACAATCCCTATTAACGACAACGTCGTAAGAGTCATCATCCATTTCATGCTCTATTCCTCACAGTTAGGTACTAAATTAACTATAGGAGAGAAAGATGAATGTATGCTGTTTATTTAATCAATTAGGATTGGGGAAACTATTTTCTGGAGACTTAATTATTGTTTTTAGTCCCTAATTAACTAGTCTGGGGTATAGACATTGATTTGTGTATTAGGCATAAGGCCTAATACACAAGCACCACATTAGTGAAGCGCTGCTGTAAACGGAATATTTTTACAGATTTCGGCTTCTGCGATGAGGATCTCTTCAAGGCGTGTATCAACATCTTGCTTATCGAAATACTCGTAGGCAAGTTCAACGAATAAGTTTTTATGTTTTTCTTCTGATTTAGCAATCGCGACATAAAACTCTTTTTCTTTGCCTGCTGGTAAGGCTTCTGCTACAAGCGAAAAGCGCTCGTGTCCGCGTGCTTCAATAACGCCTGCTACTAATAAACGGTCCATTAAAAATTCATCACGACCATTTCTAAATACCGCACGAATTTGTTTGATGTAAGGATCTTTTTGGTCATTGCCAAGAGATACATCACGTTCCATTAATAGCTTTAAAACTTGCTTAAAGTGAATCATTTCTTCCAGTGCTAAGTCTGTCATGGCTCTAACAAGCTTACGACGGTCAGGGTAATGAGAAAGCATAGACATAGCCATACCAGAGGCTTTTTTCTCTGCTGCAGCATGATCTTGTAAAAAGGTATCGAAGTCAGCTAAGACACCTTCTGTCCATTCAAATGGCGTGTGGTATTTCAATTCAAACATGATAAGGAACAACTAAACTTATAATGGCGGCGATTTTAACGTATTTTACGTGTGATTATAACCAAGACATTTATCAATTTTACCACTTCGGGTCGATGATACTTTATCGGGGTGTTTTATATCATTCCACGCTGTGACCTTACCGCCTATATTAAGCTGTTTAAAGTTAATTGGCTGCTGAGTGTTTAAAAACTGCTGAAGTAATTGCGAGCTGTTTGGATCAGCTACATCGAGTGTTAATAACTGCTGTTCACGCCCTTTGAAATAGTTTGCTACTTGCTGTTGGTGGTGGTTATAACACGCTGTTAAGTATTCATCAGATTCTAACTCTGCCAAGCTGTAATGGCCAAATACATCGAGGTAGCAGCGCTTTAAATGGATATTAAAGCCACCGTCTGGGCGCATTAAATTAGTGTGCATACGTGCTAATAACTGCCTAATCGAAGGCAGCCATTTAGTTAAATCACGTTCAAGGTTAATAAACCGGCTATTTGCAAAATGTTTATCAAGTAAGGCGTATTCGCTAAATACCGGAGTATCGGCAATAACGTCTGCGGTTGTAATTGCTTGCTGGGAATAGGCTGTGTGGGCGGTTTTATATCCGAGTTGTAAAAAGCTGTTACAGATACTGGTTGTGCCGGTTCGTGGTAAACCGATTATAAATATTTTAGAGCTCATGGCACCTGATCAAGTGATAACCACAGAGACTTATCATCTACAGGAGTTAACTTAGGTAATTGGTTATTCTTTAATTCTATAATAATTTTGTCATGAAGATGGGAATTTTTAATGAAATCACCATTATATTTAAAAAATAGCTCGTCAAACTCACCACTTTTTCGCATAACTTTTAAACCCTCATTCACTGCTTTTGCAATTTCAGGATTATCTTTATTAAAAAAGAAATAAATTGGGCTTTGATATTTCAGCATTAGTTGCGGTAATACAACTAGGTCAATTTTTTTCTCATAAAAATTTTTTTCACTCTCTATTTCAAGCAAAGAACGTGGAAATAACTGCCCTCTACCTTTATCAAGCATAACAAACAGTGACTCAAAATCTTGTGCGGTAGCGACGGTCAAATCGTTATCCCTTAAAATAAAGGTATCTGGCCAGTCCTCACCTTGTATAAAAATAATATTCTTTAAATCTTCTAAGGTTTTTACTTGGCTAAGATAAGGTAATTGTTTCTGTGTTGTGAACATTAACCGCCAACCAAAAAGCCCTTTGAAAATGGGGGTTCTAAGTGGTAACAACCTATTTTCACGATCAATATTAGTCATACTCCAGTTTACGTGATAAAGCAACAATTCGTCTGTAATTTCCAGTTTACCCTCTGATTTCACCTATTCAGCTCCATCCATGGTCAGGTACTTTTTACCAGA
>NZ_LKDX01000087.1:0-5453 GCF_001401795.1 Pseudoalteromonas sp. P1-26
TGAGCCCGCATATAAGCACGCAGTCTGACAAAATTAACGAAGGGTATTGTGCAATAGGAGGAGTCCATATAAGGTACTTTAGTGCCGAAAATATCTTCACAAAGAAAATGACGAGCTGTCAGATTTCAGATTAAAAACCAGAGTTTCTATTTACGAGAGTAAAGTTAGCGAGTCAGGTCACGTGTCCGATACAAATGTGAAATGAGCTGTCGTAGGCGTGAAATTTATTTCGCGCGAGGGTGCTTGTATTGAGTGGTGGTTGAGACGCGCCAAGCAAGCGTGACGCCTAAGGTGTAGGAGGCGTTTTAACGCCGAACAGCTTTATTTTATTCACGGCTAAAGCCGCTCCCACGTTTTTTGATGTAGGCGTGAAATTTATTTCGCGCGTTATCTTTTTATATTGCGCGATATAAAATCGCGCCTACAATATCTCGAACCTCGAACCTCGAACCTCGAACCTCGAACCTCGAACCTCGAACCTCGAACCTCGAACCTCGAACCTCGAACCTCGAACCTCGCAATCATTTTATCGGCAAATATATATCCGTTTGCAGGTCACATTCATCAACTTCATGGATGAGATTGAGGTAATGAAAGAAGCAAGGGAAGTCTCTGACTTCTTCGCCGCTTTGCACCAGCCATTCACGGTATAAGTAGTAAACTGTATCGCTAATGGTGTCATGAGAGCCATTATGACGAACTACGGCGCAGCGTCCTGCTGGAATTTCACCATTTCGCACACCTTGCGGGTTTTCAGTAATCGGTGAGGTGATACTGCCTGCAAAGTCAAAACGAAATGCATGGTCTTCAGTGGTGGCCGGATCGCTATACGGGATCCCATACGTGTTACTGGTTTTAACAGGTGAAAAGCCTGATTCTTTTCGCCACTCAATAAATTTTGCAGCGGTATTCATTAGGGTATTAGCAGCGCCTTGGTGGGTTAATAAAGCCACCGGCTGTGCTTTAAAATCAACAATGTTTACATTCATAGGGCAAACCTTTTTGTCAGGTAATGAAAATTCAAACTGTGTGTGCCAATTAGGCCAGTTTGGTTTGCTTCTGAATTCGCTAGGCGACTGCGTAAAGGTGCGCTTAAAAGCACGACTAAATGCTTCTGGGCTATCAAATTGCGCTTCTAATGCAACATCAATAATTTTAAGTTGATGTTCAAATGCAAGTCGAAATGAGGCACGCTTTAAACGCGCAAGCTGCGCATATTTGGTAACGCTTAGGCCAACTCCAGCGACAAATAAACGATGAAAATGATATTTCGAACAACATGCCACCTCACTGAGTGTCTCCAGTGATAAAGGTTCATCAAGATGCTGGCTAATGTAGTCACAGACTAACTCAATGCGTTGTTGTTGCTTCGTTTTCATGGTTACTCGTTAATGCTTTTCAGAAGTGGGGCCAGTTTGCCATGGCCCCTAAGTCGTTACCTGATTGAAATTGCGCATTTTGAGTTTAGTTGATAGCTGTCACTTTAAAGGTGTTTTGATAGAGCAACTGTTGGTTTGCGCCCATCACATCTAGTGTCCACGTACCTGGAGTCGATGTTTCATCTAAAGTGCGGTAGGCAGACCATTCATCAAGAGGGCTGCCCCATAAAGTTTGGTAATAAACATTTTCATTTTCTTCAGGAGAGCTTGGTTTGAAGTGCCATTTGGTAAATATAACCAAGCGATCCTTACGATTATCAATACCCTCGCGGTTCATTGAAAACTCGATTCCAAAGCGCTGTTTTTCGTTCAGTGTATATGAAAATTCCGTATTTTCATTGAGTTGCTCGACACTAGAACGGCCATTAAATTTTTCAGATAAAACTAGTTTAAATAATCCAGCCCGCTCTAACTCTAAAATCGCATTTGGATAATCAAGTCCATACAGTTTTTTAATTATTTTCTGAAGCCTTTCTCGTTCTTGAGTCGAATATTGACCTTCCAGCATCAGCAGGGCTATCTGCTCTCTAACTTCTCCGTTTGAGTTACTGCCAACTTTTTCAGCATACTCTTCTATTAAGCTTAAACACTTTTCTGTATTTCTAAATTTAATATCAGCAATGCAATTGACTACTGCTAAGTTAAATGCGTTTTTAACAGTTTGCTCTTTATCATAAAGTTCTTGAGAGTACTTTTGAGCTTTTTTGAAGTCAGGCTCCACAAGTAAGCTGTAGGAATAGATAAAACTTAGTCTTTCTTTTGCATTCTCATAGCCTAATTCCGCCGAGCGGCTGTAATACTCAATAGCTTTTTTAATATCAATAGGCCTATTATCGCCACGATGATAATAACTACCGACATTAAACATGGCTCGATCATGATCTAAGTTGGCAGCTAATTGGTAATAGTCAAAGCTTTCTTTTGTACGATCAGTTTCTATTGTTTTACTGTCAAATGTATCTGCTAACAATATGGCATCACGTTGAACCGCTTTCTTTTCAGATTCAGTATAATTAGTTAATGTACTGTTTAGGTTAAGTTTTCTTTCAAGAAAGTCGTTAGCTAAAGCTGCTTCTACTTGATCGTAATACCAAATCTGATGACCATGCCCTGAACGCTCGAAAAACGCTTTTTCAACATCATGACCTAAACGCTTTAAAACATAGTAAAAGCGATTACTTTGCTCAAAGCCCGATATTTCATCTTGTTTGCCAGCAATAATAAGAACAGGGGCTTTTAAAGATGTAGCCTGATAGACGGGGGAAATATCTTTTAAATCTTGGTTATATTCACCAACAGTACGCTCAATAAGCTCTTGATAATCTTTAGTTAAAGCGATATTACTTGCGTTATAAAGTAGAGGTAAGTCATAAATACCAAAACTTGCAATCACGCATTCATAAATATCAGGGTGTTTAATTGCCAGCATCACCGCAGAATAACCACCATAGCTTGCGCCAATAGAGCAGGTATGTTTAAAGCTATATTGTGAACGAATATGTGCCACTGCGGCAGAAATGTCTTGTTCGATAAGGTTACCAAATTGACCAACACCGCTTTCTAAAAACTCTTTACCAAACCCTGCTGAGCCTCTGAAATTAACACGTAAGATAGAAAAACCACGGGAAGCAAGGTATTGCACCTCAGGGCTAAATTCATCACTTTCACGAATACCAATCGGGCCACCGTGTGGCATCACTAATAATACCTGCTTATCGTTGTTAATAGGTTTGGTTAAGTAACCTTCTAGGTTAGTTCCATCGTAGGCTTTAAAGTTAAAAAACGTTGTTTTAGCGTACGTTGCGTCTTTATTTTTGGCGGCAGAAAACAGTAACTCCATGTGATTTGTTTCTGATTGGTATAAATAGTATTTGCCAGGTACGGTGGCTGAGTGACTGAATAAAATTTGTGTCTTACCATCGATAGAGCTATCAACCCAAAAAAACTGTTCGTCTCCTAAAGCTTCCGCAACTTTGCTATGCAATTGCTCATAGGCGTCAATAAAATAATCGGTAGTATATTTACCATGCTTGATATACGAGGCAGCAATAAGTTTACCATTATCATCAAGCTCAGCGGACTGAATGTCATATTTTGGGTGCTCATAGAGTGTGTCGGTGATTTCTTGTGTGTTGATATTAAAAAGGCTCACCTGACTCTTATCGGTATTTTTGTTGGTAATGACGGCAAGGTGATCTTGGTCAGTAAATCCAATTGGTAAAAACTGATAATCTGCGTCTGTGAGTGTAAAAAGTGGTATCCACTTATCACTCCCGATAACCTTGTAGAAAAACTGTAAGCTTTTTTCATCAATATCAAATTTAACAGTAAATAATTGCTGTTTATGCTCATCAAAAAAATAGCTGCTAGCACCTTTTAAGCCCTTCTCAATGGGGGAGAAGGAGCTTATGTTATCTTTATACAAGATAGTGAGCGGAACCTTATAAAGATGCGTATTCTTTTTACCTGGTTTAGCGAATAAAATGTGTTCAGCATCGTTTAATAACCTATCAACTATGTATCCCTTGGTTGTTACTTTATGCTGTTCGAACTTTGGCTTTTCTTCACTTTCTGTGACATTAATCACTGCGTTATAGTCTGAGTCATACTTGCTATTTACACGAACGAAAATATTGTCGTTACTCAGCCATTCATAATTATAAAAATTATCTTTTTCATTGAGTTTAACTGCATAGTACATTTTCATCGTTTTCATATCGATGATGTTGAGGGTTTTGGTTTTGTCTTCTTGCGCTTCTAAAAAGCTGATCCAACGGCCACTGGGAGAGACCATAACTTGGCTTTGATCGGGTGAATACATTAAATCTTCACTCGATAATATTTCAGCATGCAAGGGAAAGATAAAAAATAATAAGATAAGTAGCTTTTTCATTATTTTGGTTCCTGCTGCGAAAATGTTTGTTCCAAATAATCAAAGAATGAGTCTTCCCCTGGGCCGCCATAATTTAGCGAGCGACCAGACAAAATCGTTGGGAAGTTTTGTTCCATGTATTGCAGTGCTTCAGAACTACGGTTTTCTAAAACAATGTGAGAGCGGGTATACCAAAAACCTACCGTGGAAATATCTAAATGACCTACATAGTTGATTTTTTTAGCAGAAAGAGTGAATTGCCAACTTTCTTCATCGTTATCAAATTCAAGATAGGAATATCGATTTAAGTTTAAGCGTGTGATGGTGTAATCACCCAATGGTAGATTCGCTAAAATATAATTGCTACCACTTCGAATGTCCTTAGCCGTAAGAACAAGCGACTTTGGACCATCAATATAAATGGCTTTTAAACTGCGGTTAGTTTCAATGCCAATCAGTAGGTAGCCTTCATCGGCTTTAGATAGTGTGTCTCGGTCTTCTTTTATGTTGGTAACTTTAGATGCGCAAGCACTTAACAAAAGCGCACAGCTAAGCAGCAATAAACTTCTCATTCCCTTGTATCTTATTGTTGTTATTTTATTAATTTTAAAATACTTAAAAATCGGAACTATGTGAAGCACAATTTGTGAATGAGTGTGAAAAGAGTTGAGTTGCTAGGCGTGAAATTTCTACGCGCGAAACCAGAGTGTACAAAGAGAATGATGAGCCGTCAGATTTCAGCTTTCAGTTTGAAAACCAGAGTATCTAGCTACGAGAGTAAAGTTAGCAAGTCAGATCACGTGTCCGATACAAATGTGAATTGAGGTGTTGTAGGCGTGAAATTTATTTCGCGCGAGGGTGTTTTATTTGTATGGTGGTTGAGACGCGCCAAGCAAGCGTGACACCTACGGTGTAGGAGGCGTTTTAACGCCGAACAGCTTTACTTTATTCACGGCTAAAGCCGCTCCCACGTTTTTTGATGTAGGTGTGAAATTTATTTCGCGCGTTATCTTTTTATATTGCGCGATGTAAAATCGCGCCTACAATCTGACCGCTGACCGCTGACCGCTGACCGCTGACCGCTGACCGCTGACCGCTGACCGCTGACCGCTGACCGCTGACCGCTGACCGCTGACCGCTGA
>NZ_LKDX01000088.1:0-5426 GCF_001401795.1 Pseudoalteromonas sp. P1-26
AATATGCCACTCATTCAGTGCAAATGCTGTAAGTGGCAGAATGAAGATTAATGCAAGCGTCCTGTTCACATGTTTCTCTTACGGGTTTTATGTTAACTCATTGTTATTTTTTACCTTAAGTTAACAACCCGGTCAATGGTTAATCACTAAGTAGTGGTTTTTATTATCGTGTCGATAAAATTAATTTGTTTTACTCGGCTTTGAATGCTCAGCATAATCCTCGCTTTTTTGTCACCGAAACTCAAAGACCAGAGGTACCAAGCATGCGCGGGTGGATCATTTATAAAGATAGCCAAGGCTTGTTAAAACAAGAAACCTATGAAGTAGAACGTTTACTTGCTGCAGCCGAAGAAGAGGGCATAGATTTACAAGTTTATTCGCCTGATCAATTTGACCTGACTATTACCCGTGAAGACGGTAAAAGTATTTTAATTGATGGTAAGTCAGTTGAGCTCCCCGATTTTGTTATCCCTCGCATGGGGGCAAGTACAACTTATTTTGCGCTAGCGATTATTCGCCACCTTGAACGTTTAGGTGTGTACTGTGTTAACAGTTCGCAATCCATCGAAACAGTGAAAGACAAACTGTTTGCACAGCAAATTCTTGCTGAATGTAATTTACCTACGCCGAATACCATGTTGGTTAAGTTTCCGGTGAATATTGATTTGGTTGAAAAGCAGATTGGCTTTCCTGTGGTTATTAAAACCTTATCGGGCTCGCAGGGGAGTGGTGTATTTTTATCAAAATCAAAAGAAGAGTTTGATGACTTAATGCAGCTGATTGAGGCTGCAAACCCACAAGCAAACATCATTTTACAGCAGTTTGTTAAGTCCAGTCATGGCCGTGATTTGCTAGTACTTACTATCGGTGGTCGTGCTGTTGCATGTATGGAACGTAACTCACAGGGTAAAAACTTTAAAGCCAATGTTAGTGCAGGTGGCACAGGTAAGTCATTTCCTATTACGCCAGAAATCGAATGGCTTGCAACCCAAACAGCGAACGTACTCAACCTTGATGTAGCAGGCATTGATTTATTGTTTGATGAGCAGCACTTTAAAATTTGTGAAGCAAACTCAAGCCCTGGCTTTGAAGGCTTAGAAGGTGCGTTGGGTATTGATGTAGCCAAAGAGATTTTGCACTTCATTCGCATTCGTTTAGGTATTTTTGATAAGCCCACAAAACCAGAAGCGCAAGAAAAAGCAGCTGAGAGCGCAGCTTAATCTTCGGTTATTTTTGCACAAAAGCCATTTTCTGAACTTAGAAATAAGTTGAGTGAATGGCGGTTGCAAATTGCTTGTACGGTTGCAAGGCCTAAACCAAACCCTTCTTTTTGACGCGCCGGATCGCTGCGATAAAAGCGTTTTGTGAGCTGTTGTAAATCATGTTCGTTGACACCCTTACCATTGTCGACAACTGATATACTTTTTTCAGCAATAATTATTTTAATCGTTGCGCCCTTACCAGCGTACTTTATAGCATTTTCGACTAGGTTAAAAATTGCTTGAAACAACAGGTTTCGATCACCGCTTAATTGCCAAGGTGAAGAAATAGCGACATCAATTGATTGACCGTTTTGTTCGGCACTGGGTTGTAGAATTTCACTAATATCATTGGCAAGTTGACTACTATCAATTGTTTCGAGCTGTAGCGGAAAATGTCCATGTTCTAAACGTGTGAGCTTTAGCATGGCGTCAAAGGTGTTAATGATACTATTGAGCTGTTCAAGCTCGTAGCCCATTTCTGGCAGCTTTTGTAAACGCTGCTCTAAATTAAGTTTTAATCGTGTCAGTGGGGTTTTTAGATCATGAGCGATATTATCGGTAATTCCCTGTACCAAAGCGAAATTTTCCTCTACTGCATCGAGCATTGTATTGATGTGAGCTGCTAAACGATCAAATTCATCACCTTTATCTTTATGGGATAAACGCGCGCTTAAGTTGCCATTTTGGACTTGTTCGGCTGTTGCATTGAAGTAGTTTACACGACGCAAGTGTCGACGAGAAAATAGGTAACCAAACAAGCCTGTTAACGCTATTGCTAAGATAAAAGTCCAACTAGCGATTGATTTGAAATCGATGATTAAACGTTGTAAATGCTCTGTGGCAGTGGCGAGCACGATATTGCCATAAACGGTTTTAACTTTGCCTGTTGTGAGTAGGCGTATTTGACCTCGTCCGGTATCAAGAACAGGAAAAACAACTGTTTCAGGGAGTGAGGGGATATTATCGGGTAAAAAGCTTAGCTGCTGGCTTTGTTCATAATCACTCTGCCAAAAAATTAAAACATCACCTTCGCTTCTGAAAACATCCAGCTGTTGAAAAAAGCTTTGCTTGTCAAATTCGGAGGCGAGCGCTTCGATACGTGTTTTTTCGGCATCAAGGCGCCGTTCAACTTGACGGCTTTGCTCGCCAAGTAACAGTTGGTAGATTAAAGTAATCGCAAGTAATAAAGTAACAGCGGTAATTGCTGCAAAGGCCAATGTTAAACGCCAAACTGAGCTTTTTCTTGGGTCGAACAAACGTAGGTTATTTTCGTACATTAACTCTCACTAGCTTTTAAGCGGTAGCCGACACCGCGAACTGTTTCGATTTCTAATTGCGCGGACGCTTCTGTGAGCTTTTTACGAAGCCTCGCAATATGCACGTCAATAACGTTGGTGCCAGGATCAAAATGATATTCCCATACCGATTCAAACAACAAGGTACGGGTGACTAATTTGTCTTGGTGATCTAATAAATACCTAAGCAATTTAAATTCTTTGGGCTGTAAATTAACAGTTTTAGTGTTTACTTCAACTCGTTGATTACTGTAGTCGAGCGTTAAATTGGCAAGACTAATTTCAGTGCTCAGTGGGGCATGAAAGGTATGCCGTTTTATTAAGTTTTCGACTCGAATAGCTAATTCAGAAAAAGAGAAGGGTTTTGTTAGATAATCATCACCGCCGGCTTTTAAACCTGTCACTCTGTCGTCTACTTTATCTAGCGCAGATAGTATTAATACTGGCGTTGTTTTGCCGGTTGCTCTTAATGCTAACAATACCTGTAAACCATCAAGCTTAGGAAGCATACGATCTAGAATAATCGCGTCGTAATGTTCACACGTCGCTAGCACAAGCCCTTGTTGACCATCTTCTGCGCAATCTAATGTGTAGCCTTGCTCAATAAAAGCCTTGTATAAAAACTCGCGATTTTGCTGATCGTCTTCAACTAATAATAGTTTCATTAATTGCCCCAACGAAGCAAAGGTAAGTTCTTACCCGTCTCAAGATCAATCGCTTTTTTGTGACGCCCTTTGCTGGTTACGAATGTGGCGACCATGTATGTGATACCCATGTCTTGCTCTAATTGGGCTTCAATTAGGTAGTGTGTTGGCTCACTATCTAGTTGTGTTACTAAACCATGTAATGTGTAACCTTTACGGCTCATCAAATTAGCAGCTGCTATTTCTTCTTGTTCATCAAGCTCCGGAGCTTCATACTCAAGCTCTATTACCTTTCCCGCACTGTCTAAAAGTAATTCGATAAATCGTTGTTTTTTAGCTTCATATAAAGTGACTTCAAATACGCTTTGACCATTTTCAATTTCCAGTTCAAACTCAACAATAACGGCATTTTTCGCATAGTGTTGTTCTATGTTATATAAAACTTCAGTCGGGGCAGGGGCTGTGCTTGAATCTAGCATATTAAAAATGGCTGAACTTGCAGCAAAAGCAAGGCCAGAAATTAAGCACAGGCAAGTTAAAACTAGTTTTTTCATAATATTTCGACATTAGTTTGGCAGCACGTTTAGTGCTGCCATTGTTGTATTTTGTTGTTAATCATCAAGCCTACATGCACGTACGATGTTATCTTGTACCCACTGGCATTCTAGATCAACATATTGTTCTGTAAAACTCGCTAAGCTGTTATCTTCACTGATGTAGCCGAATAAACTAGCCTGTTGCGATTCAGTTACTGTTACTATGCCTTTTAATTCAAGAGGTTCATTGCTGTTATCACGTTCGATTTCACTGACAATATAGCTCTGTCCATCAATAAGACCTTCAAGCTCTAACCATTCACCTGAAAGAGTATCTGCTGTTAACCCATCTTCAAAAACGGTTCTATTTGTGATTTTCAAGCTGATGCCATTGATAATAATGTTGCCATTGCTGTAATTGGCAAAGCCAGAAACGCTAAAATTACTGCTTAAATTAGGCGAAGTGTGGCTTTTCTCCAGATCTATTTCGTGGGCTAAAAACCAATTATTAGCTTGCTGCCAGATGGCATCTACTTCTATCGTATCTCCTATGGTTAATGTAGCGCGAGTGGTATCTTCAAATTTAGTTTGATCGGTAATACTCACTTGCCATTGATTGTTCAGGGTAACCAAGGAAGCGTCATTGTTGATGAAGGTAATTGTACCAAAAAGCGCTGTATCTAGATCGTCATCAGCTGTAAAGTTATGTTCAGCGTCAACCTCTTGTGCCATTAATAAGTTACCTTCTAAGCGGCCCTCTACTTCAACGAATTGATTGTTTTCTAATGCGCCGTCGATGTCTGCCTGTTGATATTGAACAGTTAAATCACCTAGTTTAAAAGTATAAGAGGCAGTGTTTAGATCTGTTATGAAACCTTCGAGTTCTAATTCTGCGCTGTTAGATAATGGTTGTTGGTAGGTAACCGTGAATTCACTATGGCTATTGTTATAACCGCTTAATTCAACCAGGCTACCATTTGAAAGGTTTTCGGTATTTAAATTATTTAACTTGAAGCCCGCAATTGTAGCGCCTTGTTCATTGATACTAACAGGCCCTTTAAAACTTGGATCATAATCAATCTGAGTTGCTTCTTTACCATTTGTTTCAACTTCAACCATCATACCCACTTTTAGATCGCTGATTAATGCGTGGTTGTCATCCACCTCAATGTCAGCATTATTTGTGGCTATTTGATGTTGGTTAACTGTAATACTATTACTTGATATCGCACTTACCTCACCGACTAATAAGCTTGGCAAAGTGAGAGTATTTTGTACCGGTTCCTCACTCTTACTACTACTGCCACAGCCTGAAAGTAGTACACTGATTGTTGCTAACGAAATAATAGATAGGCGATTTTGATTGATTAGTTTTGTCATGATTGGTCCTTAAATTAGTCAGTGTTTGCAGTTTAACTAAGTAAGGATTGCTTGAAGGTGGAGAGAAAATTAAATTTTGTTAATGTTTGGCATTGCAGTTCACGAGTTATGAACCCAATTTACTAGCCAATTAATATTTAGCCTTCAATAACAGAAATAACAGTATTGACCAAGAACCTGCGTTAAGCGGTTAGACCCACCCTTGATAGCCTGTAAAGTACCTGGCGTGTTAAAACACCGAGTAGGAGAAGAGGCACAAGGGCGCGAATACATCAAAGGGCCGAGGTAGCTCCTCATTATGAGCCCGCA
>NZ_LKDX01000089.1:0-4902 GCF_001401795.1 Pseudoalteromonas sp. P1-26
TCTGGTAAAAAGTACCTGACCATGGATGGAGCTGAATAGGTGAAATCAGAGGGTAAACTGGAAATTACAGACGAATTGTTGCTTTATCCCTAGGTTGTGGATCGTTAATATCGTAGCCGCTTTTGGTGCGTGTAAAATTCCATACGGCCTCAACATTAAGTAAATCTTCTCTTTTAAGTGTTCGTGCTTTTCTGTCATCGAATAAAAGTGCAGGCAGGTAAACCTGTTCTTGGTTTATTTTAATTTCGCACAAGGGAGATTCATGGATGAAATAACGCTTATTGGCAATAAACATCTGAATTAAAAAGTAACTGAGATATGTAATGATCACAGCGGCAATTGCACCTGCACCGGATTGTGTTTTCCAAACAAAGTGGCAAGCAATGATGAATATAGCACCAGTGATTAATTTTGCTTTGAATTTCTGTGCTTTAGGTAAAGGGACTGCGCATCTCAAGATAGGTATTTCAAGTTGCACTTTCGTTTTTATGAAAGTCTGAAAAAAGATTGAGTTAAAGTTATCACGGGTTAATTTAAAAGTAGGCGCTTCCATGTGTCCTCGATTACTGATTTAGTGTTGGGCGTAAAATAGCAAATGCAGTGCTTTACTATCAACTAAAACACCAGATTGTGTTTAAGTTTGGTTGGAGCATAACTTGCTTTTTATTGGTATAGTAAGTTACTGATAAATATGTAAATGTGAGCTGGTGAAATGATAGATTATTTTCTTATTATTTTGATGGTACTTTCGGCTGTTTTATTTTTGTTTGTAATGGTTTTGTTTATCTTAGCTCCAAAATTCGCAAAAAAGAGCTTTTCATAAACTACTACAGTGGAACAGGTGCAATTTATCATGGTTTTAAACTGTTCAAAGTTGAATCCTATCGGGAAGACAAAGTGTGGGTTTGTAAAGCCATTAAATACTCATCTATAGCAATTGTAGTAATGTTTTTCATTATGGTTATTTTTAATAAAATTGAATGGAGTTCAACAGAGCTAGGAGTCGGTTCTTGTTTTCCTTTCGTGGATTATGGTTAAGCACTATGCCAAAAAACGTAATGGTTTTTTCTGAGCTAATCGTAGAGTTTCAAATTAAATGGTGGAGTTACTATGAGGTATTTAATTTTTATCCTTTTATTTCAAAGCGGCATTTGCATGGCGTTACAGCCTATATCTGAATATTGTGAAGACTCTTATCTGTTAGGCCGAATCGGAGGTGATATTTTTACAGCAAAAAAATGCCTAGTATATGGTTACACTGCTGAGGATATGACTTTCTTTAAGAATAGAAACACAAGTATTGAATTCGATGATATTAAACCTTCAATAGAAAAGTTTATCAATATTGTCAATTCTGAAGTAGATTCATTTTTAGATAAACAAAAAGCTTTTGATGAATACACTGAAGTGATAGATAGTTTCTCAGTGCCTCTATTTGGGAGCTATGATGAATTCGAAGATGCTAAAGCTTCATTAGTATTTTCGATTAACTACACAACTAGTTGTAACATATCAGTGTTAGATTACAGTGGAGGTGATAAATTTATGATTGGATATAAACTAAATCGAATGACTGATGAAGGTAAATACAACTATGATTATTTGTATATAGAGCTCCCTAAAGAAGCAAAAATAAATAAAGCGGATAGTGATGGTTTAATAGATGCTTTTTGTCATAATGATTTAAGCTTTAAAAATAAAGAATAATGGTAAGTAGCTTTTATCTACAAAGAGGTTAAGCTACATTTTCCTTCTAAATTATAATACCCACTTCAGTTCAGTCTTTAGTTGAGGTCAAAAAAGAAAGACCTTTCGCTATGAAGACTGGCCGTTATATTGATAATCCATAACCTCTATTTAATTTTTCAAATTTAATGAGTGTTTTTATGAGAGTCTTCGGAAAAATATTTTTAGTTGTCTTTTTTGTGTTAACTTTATTTTGGTACATAACAAAAGATGCTGGTGTATTTATCAAAAATCAGTTTGAGCCTTTTTATTTTCACTTTGATACAGAATTTAGTTCAATAAGAACACAGGAAGGTGTTGCCTACTCTGAGTACACTTATGATCAAGGTTTTAAATCAGTATTGATTGGCGCCGGAGATGAATTTGAAAGTGGTACTTTATTTTTTGACGGTGGACTTTTAATTATAGAAGTCAGTCTTTTTAAAAAGTTTTTGGGTTTTTCTGATTATTGCCTTATTTCAGCAAAGTTTAGAGGTGAGAAGGTATTAGTTTTGAAGACGAGCGCTGAATATGCCGGTGCTGAATTTGGAGGGAAAGTCGATTATAAGTGTAATTTTGATAAGTAAAGAGACATGGTTATCTCTGCCATCATCATAAAAAATGTACACCAAAATTTGAGAATAAGGTTAAGCTTTACTTTCCCTAACTGAATTATGAAAACCATTTAAATTAAGCTATTAGTTGAGAGCAAAGTAAAAGTCCTGCCCTCATATGTGCATATCGCACACTTGCACAATTAATAAAGGAATATAGGTAATTCAATGGAGCAATCTTCAAATAACAAAGCGTTAGCTTGCTTTATTTTGTATGGTGCACCCCTTGTACTTTTAGCTAAACATGGCTGGCAATTAGGTATTTTGATGTGCTTATTGTTTCTGGGGAGCTATAGCCTTTTGCCCCACATTAAAAATATTCGTAGTAATGTCAGAACATTAGATAAGCATGTTTTTGTATCGTATATTGTTGTAATTGCTTTATTTGCAGCAGTTGATATGTTTTCTAAACCTCATTACTGGAAAACTATTATCATTTTGATACTTGGATTTCTTTCACTAGTCCAATTGAAAAAGTTGCAACAATATTTTTTAGAAATGGGATGATTATGCATACTAAGAGGGGTTAGTCTTACAGTTTTACAAATTTTGATGAGCAAGTTACTTTTTAGTTATTAGTGACAGTCAGGACTTAAAACTTACTCTAGGTTTAAAGCACTATTTTCATATAAACAAACAGGGTCAGGTCTTTCTTTTTGCCTTTAAGCTAGTCCAATGTCATATATAAGCAATGTTTAATAAAAGTCATCAAAATGCTGAGCATTTTGTGATGGGCAAGCACAAACTCCAGAATGGATTGAAATCGACAAAATGTTACTCCAATTTGGCAAATCTAAAGCAACATCAAGGCGTAAGTTAGCGGTAATTGTCGAGCAAAGAAAAGAGTTGGGTGATTATTTTCAATTACGCTATTCGCGTGTAAGTAAGATGGTGGCAAAAAGCAAGACCTGTCCCCATGGTTGAGCGAAATACTTACACTAGACGAGGGAAGACATATGAAATTCCATTACGCTAAAAAAACGTTAACATTATGCCTAGTGTTGCTATCGTTTGCTTCCTTTGCAAATCCTTTAACGACGAACCTCACATGTACTCCAAAAGAAAGCAAGGTTCCATTGATTGTTAAGTTGGATAAATCATTAACAGCAAAATCAAAAGAGTATGTTTTCCACTATCAGAATAACTTTTCTGGTTGGGTATTTGAATCATATCTGTTCATTGGAGAGGTTAATGGTGACTACGTTATTGTCAGTGCAGGAAGTGGACTGGCGAAAAGGACGACCTCTATCACAAAGGCTGAATACGTCCGCATACGGAATAATGTGATAAAAAGTACAAGCTATAAAATTAGTAGTCCGATTACAGAGAACCAAGAATTCTGCCAGTATTTCGATATCGATGGTAAAAAAAGAGTTGTCTTAGATGAAGAGAATTCAGACCCTATGTTGAGGAAGCTAAGAAAAGAGCTTGATGCACTTATCATTTATCGTAAAGAATGAGAAAAAATAGGGCCGCGTCTTGCCTTTTTCCTATTTATTGCGGAACAAAAAGCTTTTAGTTCGCAGCCAATCCCAGTAGAACTGCGCACTTGCTAGCAGCAGGTCGTGCAATTTATGTCGGTGCTGCTAATGGGGAAAGCACAAGCTCAAGAATGGCTTTATATCGATAAAATGTTACTCCTATTTGGAAAATCTAAAGCAACATCAAACCTTAAGTTTGCGCTATTTGTCGAGCAAGGAAAAGAGTTAGGTGATTATTTTCAATTAAGCTATTCGCGTGTAAGTAAGATAGTGGTAAAAAGCAAGACCTGACCCCTAGATGCTTGCTGACACTGCTACAATCTCAATGACTCCAGCAGGTAAATAATGGACAAAATATTAGAAAAATTTTTACGAAAGCGTAAGCTGGCGATAAAAAATCCTGAAAAGTATAGAAAGGTTTATATAAATAATACAAAAGAGCTTAATTTTTATATTGAGCAAGGAGAAACGAAAAACGGTGTTCCTATAAATGAAAAATTACCATTTTTTAACTGGGAGGTATTAAATACGGAACTGTTAATTCCATGTGATTATTATGAGATGGATGCACAAGCTAGTTTTGTAGATGATAATTTACTAGATTTAGGTAAATTAAATATATGTTTAAGTTATGGATATTACATGCTTACAATACAAAGCTATAAGTTCAAGCGCTTTAGATATCGCTTTAGTCGTGAACCTTTAAGGTTGGTATCACCAACATCGGTATTTCAGCTAAGTATTGCAGTGATATTGAATAATAATGAATATGCTCGCCAAATTTATACGTTATTTCAAGCAGGTTACATGAAGCACTGGGTGAATAGATCAAAAAGTCATATTGGTGATTTTATTATCTTGCTGTTTGATAGGGCCAAAGGTGACAATAACCTAAAACCGATCGTAGATGATTTTGCTTACCAATCTATTATAGATAACTGGGATAGTACAGACTTAACAAAAGTTACCTCTTATCTAAATCAGTTATGTGACGATCAAGTCGCTCAGGTTGCATCACCACCGAGTAAGATGTTTTTTGAGTTCGATAATATGAACTGGCAATTTACACCTTATGCTGCACT
>NZ_LKDX01000090.1:0-4622 GCF_001401795.1 Pseudoalteromonas sp. P1-26
GTCGTTTTCCTGACTATGCAAGCAATATGCTTTGACGAAATAGAACAGTAATTTCGAACGGCCGAAGTTCGCTCTTTTGAGTCATGCGCATAAACACGTTTAGGGGCAATAACAAGTTAGCCTTCATCAATAACCATAAATTATCACCTAACAAACATACGTATTTGCACAGTACAAATGAGGAGAATCTGTGTGAAGACATTTTGTTTAGAGCTAGTACTTGGGTTAGTTCAAGTCGGTGTGAATAGTATTTATTTGTTTATTTCACTTGCGATATTTTTGTGGGTTCTTGATTACCCCGAAACTTCTAGACTGGCGTCTGCTAACTTAATCGAAGGCTATGAGTACATTATTTTTGCATACATATGTGCTGATATTTTAAGTTTCATAGAATCAAAATTACGAGACAAATACCTTTAATTCTAAGCGCCCTATGGGCGCTTTTTTAAATTCTGATATAACTACGATTTTACTCTCTTATAAACCGAAAAAGCGCCATAGAGGCGCTTTGGTGGACAAACATAGGAGGTTAGTAAAACCTTAGTAACACATACTCAAGCATCTTTTTCATGCTGGGTGTGTGCTTTTCTGCATAGAGATAGTAGCCCGTTGCACCCATTACAAATTTGGTGCAAAACAGGCTCATTACGATTAGCCAAACGAGATTTTCTGTGGTCTTAAGCTGATAAAACGTAAATCCAACACCACTGAATAGAATCAGTGCGATAACAATCTCTATACGATTGCGATAGATAAATGAGTGTTTAAAACTCATCTATTCCACCGCAAGAAATATCAATCCCCCAATCAGTATCATCAAATACAGAGAAAGAATCACAGCTTGTTGTATCAGAAAAGTCACTGTTATCTGTGCCAAATACGTTGCCACCTATATCAACACAATTGCCATTATCAGCATCATTGATAGGTAAACCGGTTGCAGGATTAATCGATGTAGTCGTCATTTTGTAACCTCTTAGAGTGGGTGAGTTCTCTTTAAAAGTTAATGATTTTGTGATAAAAAACAAACTCGTTTGACTGCGAAGCTCAGCAACAAACAGTTTGGATTATCACTTTCTTCTTTTCTATTTATCTCACTATTCACAGACAATATTACTTTGTTTTGTTACGAAGTAGACTTACTTTTTCGTCTGAAAGACATCAAATCCAGCCTAATTCGGAACGAAATTAGGCAATAAAAAGCGTCTCAGAATGAGACCAATAAGTCGCGTAATGTGCCGTAGGCGAAGCCGAAGAAACATGGAGCAGCGCGAATGTACAGCTGGTCTGTACTCACCGCGATGATGTTTCGCCCTAGCGAAATTCGGTTGAAATTTGGTACAAATTGAAAAGCGAACCACCTTTTCGATAGAAAAGTAAGCGATATGATGAAGGCGGATAATGGGGCACCCATCGCCTGTTCATAAAGCGGCATTGTGGCGGTGAGTACAGAGCGTAGCTCGGTACATTCGCGCTATGGCTTAATACGCTAGAGCGGTAGCTCGTTGAGTCAGCTCGTTGCGGAGCAACATCAGAGATGACGGGCGTTTTAAGCCATATGTTTGAACAACAACGTTGTGAAGACATCAGCTGAAAGCTGCCTGTTGTTGCGATAATCATCGCGACAACTCTGCCGGGCATGCGTACAAAGCATCCCGGTAGGAAAACCGGCAAACAATCGCTAAAAAGCGATAATTTGCAAGGTGGGTTGTTAGTTAAAGATTCAAACTAACAACCTGGGTCTTTAGACATGACAAGCATCCAAAACAACAATACCAGTAGCCAACTTCAGCTCGCCTACCCTCGCTATTTTGATATTGATATGCGCTACTATGAAGGTGCAAACAATCATCAAAAGTTTAGTAATCGCCTGAAGCTCTCAATCCTCATTGCCATTCGATTTACTATCATCACACCAGGCCTTGTGAGTTGGCTTTATGGCATCTCACACCGATTAGCCTTGGAGCATTTAAATAGACTCACCAACGATGGCTTTTTAAAGCTCGTTAAAACACATCGCAGCCCCGATGGGCGCGTCTATGTTCCAACCTACAGTGCTGCAAAGTACGCTGAAGAAATAATGAATATTGATGTGTACTTCAGAGCCAATACCAACCCCGCTTTACAGTTTAACCATAACAACGTTATGCATAACCTTATTAACGCCTTTGTGATGCTAAGAGGCATTCACAATTATCACAGTGATGGCACCTACGCCCCCATGTGGCAAAGCTTTATCACTGAACCCGAATTCAAACGCGCCAATACAAGCACAGAAACCCGAACAGTCGATGGCGCAGTTCGCTTATTAGATGGCTCAATTGCAGCCATAGAAGTAGAACACTCCTTCAAGAACAAAGCAGCACGGCAAGCCATTCTTTTAAAGTACCTAGCCTCACTTAAAAATGGCGACTACGACAAAGTGTTTTTATTCTCCCAGTCGCAGCAAATTTTTGATGACATAAAACGTCTGCATGAACAATTATTCGAAGAAATGACAACACGGTTCGATAAGAAAACTCGCCGCCCTCTCCTATCGCCTGAAGATGTCGAGCTACTGCAATCATCGATTATCTATCGAACCAAGTTATGTGGCGAGATAAGCGAGAGGTTTTATAGTGACTAGGTGAGTTTTCGGTATAGGCAGAGTCACAAGGGCATAACTCGTTACTGGTCAAAAACGTTTTAGAGTATTTAATCAGTAACGCTTGCCTAACCGGCGCGAAAATAGCAGGCTAAAATTAGCGACGAAGGAGCGCAAGCCTGCTGTTTTGCGTCCTGTGGTTAAGGCACTTGTTATGTGCTGCTTACTAATATGCTTCTGACAAAAAAGCTAAATATTGCAATAAAACTAATTATGTATGGAAATAATAAGTCTAGTGTTTCTCTATACTTGAAAAGAGCTTCTAATTGATACCTTGCCTCATAAGATAATAATTTTAAATAATCTTTTCGCCCCCACTTATCTTTGTAAATATTTAACTCAATATCACTTTGGTAAGAGTATTCGCCATGGATTTCATCATAGCCTGTTGTTTCATAGGTTAAGTTTCGTTGGAATATACCATTGATTTTGTAATTAGGTGATTGAATTCCAGGTTCATCTCCTGGCCAGATATCAATTCGCTTACTTAATAATCCACTAATATCTTCTTCTTTTGGGGTGTAACAAAAAACTCTATAATCGCTGAGCATTCGTTTAGACCAAAATGAAAATAGTTGATCGTGGTATGACTTAGCATATCCGTAATACCTTAGTGTTAGGAAGAGAATCGAAATTGCGAAAAGATAAAGTATATTTTCATGGTTGGTGAATTTAAGTTTAAATATAAAAGTATTAGCTTCGTGAAGAGTTGCACCAGAAAAGTTTAACCCGATTAAAATTACGCATAAGCTAATTAATATCTTTCGTTTTGACTTTAGACCTTCATCGCTATCAATAGCTTCTCTAAATTTATTTAGATCCATTTTGTTCACATCAACCTTGACTAATACTCATAACTTTATAAGCACATAACGCCGCCATATGGGGCGCGAAAAAGCTTGGCTAAAATTAGCGACGAAGGAGCGCAGCCAAGCTTTTTGCGTCCTTCCATGATGGCTTTGTTATGTGAACAGCCTCTAAAATGGTAAATTTAAACCTGATGATTGAGCAGAATCATAAAGTTTTCTGGCATAGTCATAATCATTCCATGTTTGGTTAGTATAGAACCTATACTCTTTCTGCTCTCTTGCATCAAAATAAAAAAGAACAAATTCCCCAACTTCCTCTATTTGATTAAATGAATACCGAAGGGAAACTGTAAATAGATTTGTTTGAAGATCTACACTTGCATTATCGTCATCGTAAACCCAAGAAAACTCACCTTTTTCTGTTTTTTCACGAAGGTTAACAACAAAGTCTTTAATTTTAGGTGGAAACATGGGAACCTCTTTTTACTGGATTTAAGTCTTCTAAATTCTTTTTGATATTCAAAATGCTCTCTTGTATTTCTAATCTCTTCTTTTTTGTCAATGGTGCTTTAGCCGTTGTGTGAGTAGCTTGTTGTAAGCCAAGCTCAACTGCACCAACTCTATTATTTATTTCAACAATAAGCTCTTCATCACCTGATATTCTAAGATATGTTCTACGAAAGTGCTGAAAACATTTAAGTGAAAGATTATATCTTTCACTAGAAATATGATCATTAGCTTCATCTAAAACTGATAAACACTCACTAACAAATGAAGCACCGTTGATTTCTTGAGATTGCTTTAAAAGTTTCTTTGCTTCTTCACGAATGCCCTTAGAAAGATTAATGCTGTGCATGACTTCAAAAATAGCGACCATTAAAGCCACTAGCGTTGCGACAACACCTATATACGAAAATTCATTAAAACTCTCGACATTATCAATAATTTTATTTTTAAATTTTAATGAGATCCAAACGAAAACAATGGAGATGAAAGTATAAAATACTCTAACCCATTGCTCTTTAAGAAAGTTCATATTTTACGGTACACCCTCTTTGTTCACATAACGCCCTGTTAATGGGCGGATTACGCTTGGCTAAAATTAGCGAAGAATGAGCGCCAGCCAAGCAGTAAGGCGTCCATTTTAAACAGCTTGTTAGGTTACGAAC
>NZ_LKDX01000091.1:0-4609 GCF_001401795.1 Pseudoalteromonas sp. P1-26
TTTAGTAGTAATGGCAATTAGTTAAGAAGTTTGTTACAAATGAGTCATTCAGAAAAGCGAGCGACGCAGTGGTAGAAAAACGCGCGATTCGCTCGCTATAAACATGTTATGTAACTAGAGAATATGAAAGCTCCGAGTAAAACCACAGAATTAAGAGAACTCATAAAAGATGCTCGTTGGGGCATCTGGCTTTTTGTTGGACTTAATTTCCTTGTTTTAATCTTCTTTTTACTCGATGGTATTTACAACGAACTTGTATTTGTGCTGCTCTTTATTCAAATTCTACAGTTCGTTGTGTGGTTTTTACCTGTATTTTGCTATCAAGTGTTTTACAAAAAATTAAGAGTAAAACTTGCTATATATAAAGCGTTAGCATCGTACAAAGAAGCCGTAAGTCATTTTTCGTGGTAACGTTACATAACAAGCGCCTAAACTCCGACAATGTTAAGTTGTCATGGTTTTGGCAAACAACGCAAAAAGCCACGCCAACACATTGCGTGTTAGGCGGGCGTTAGCAGTACAAGGAAGGTTGCGTGGATTCTTCTAGTTTCAGAGATAAAATGCTTTCTCAAATCACTATCGGATACGATTGGGAAACATCTAATAATTTCGCTGAAGTTAAGCTTGTGACAAATGATGGCATTTCTTCTTCATACAAGATTCATAACCTTACTGAATATTTACTTTACGAAGACTTTTCAGATAATTACATTAGTCATTGCAAGCTTATTGTAAATGACAGTATGGTTTATTTAAGTTTGGATCCATACGATGAGCTATCCAAAGAAATAGACTTAGATAATGATTGCTTGTGGTTTAAGGGTAGTAACATTGAGTCAGTGTAATGTACTGCTAACAAATTAATTAAACCGTGGACGCAAAACAGCAGGCTTGCGCTCATTCTTCGCTTAGTTTAGCCTGCTATTTTCCGCCGTTTATTAAGGCGTTATGCACTAAAGTCGAGTTCGCATGTGTGAGTTATTACAAAAATATCAAATTTTAATTGCTGGATGCTTAGGCTTTTCTGGAGTTGTTGTAACAATTCTGGCCAATGGTTTCTTTTCAAGGCAGCAGCACAAACGTGAACTTAAATCGAAAACAGACAGCGTAAGAGTTGCTATTCTCTCTGAATTGGAAATAAACCTATCATCATTTGAGGCAAGAATTGAGCAATTGAGCAAGCCGATAAATTCTGATGCTCATATTCCAAAAACTCTTTTTACCGACGTTTATGATACCTTATTAGATCAGGTTGGTTTGTTAAATGACAATCAAGTATCAACGGTAATAAAAGCATACTTACTCATAAAAGAATTGCCTTATTTCTTTCAACTGTATGCGGATGATTCTAAAGAAGGTTTCGTTATCGTTAAAACAGATAAACGAAAAGTTATAGCTGAGATGCATCAAATAAGATTAGAACCGATTAAGATGGCAATTTCTAGCTTAAAAAATGCATAACAAAGTTGTAAACACGGACAAAAAACAGTTGGCTTTGTTCGTGCCTCACAAAATTTTAGCCAACTATTTTTAGCCGGTTACAACGGCGTTATGCGCCTAATGGAGGATATAGTGCAGATTCGAGATCTTTTTGAAGCTAAGGTACGCAGTGCAGTCAAGGAGTGTTATGAAATTGGATATGCCCCAACAAGATTTGAATCAATGATCCGTAAATCACATCCTGTTGAAGTTGCAAAGAAGTTTGTAGTTTCTGGTGAATTTCAGTATGGGTTTAAAGAACTGTTAAAGCTCGGCAAATCCGATCTAACCATTGAAAGTATTATGTTAGATGAAAGCTTTAAAGAACTCTTTAGTAGTAACGAATTAGCTGCTGCTGAGTGGCGACTAAAAATGGGTAAACATTAACTATGAAGTATTGGTACGGATATAGAGTTGTGGAATTAGATGGTAGTAACCCCGGAAGGGCATGTATTTCGGAGCCATTTAATACTTACGAAGCTGCAAAAACAAGCAAACAAAAACTAAAAGCAAGGGATATGGAACAGACTTCTATTTTTCGAGCTGAGACAAAATCTGATGCTGAGCTGGCAATGCAAAAAGAGTTATTTTCAAGGCTTTAATCCGCAAGAAACCGGCGCATAACAAGCGAATTAACGTGGGACGTTTACTCGTGGCGCATTTTTTCATAGAAACGCTGTGAATCAGGCATTTCTATCAGTTTGGGCAAGTAAACGCCCGTTATTCGAACGTTAAGTGCACTAAGGGAAAGTATGAAGCTACATGATGTAATGCAAAAACAATCAATTGCTAATAAATTTGATTGCAACATTGAATTCGAACAATTGGGTATCGAAAATGTATTAACAATAGCTGAAAAAGATCCAAATATTCTTTTTGAAATTGGCGCTCAAGCTTGGATGTTATTTGTTGAATCTGGGGCTAAAGTAAATCCACAAAAATTAGCATCTGATTTTGATCACAGAAACCCTCTTATTTATCAAAAAGTAGAAAAAGTCATTAAACGTAAAGTTATACAAGATTTGTCTTTCTCGTACGCTTTACTTGATGATCCGGAGGTTGTTTCACGAGGTTGTATTCAGCTTTTACTTTGTAGAATGTACCCTAACGATTTATTTATTGCGGACGTTGCTTTTTATAATCCTTATAAACCTGTTGCATCTAAAGATAAAAAATATGATTTACACCACTTTAGATCACTAAACCTTTTTGGTATCCATTTGGACCAAATTAAGCAGTATTGTCGTGCAAACAAAATATCAAGAATTACATTAACCACTTCATCAAATGAGCAAATCCCTTACTTTGAATCTCATGGCTTTAAAATTGAGAATAATACATTTGCTAAGTCTGCTTTTGAACATGGGTGGAGTGTACCAATGTATTTAACGTGCACTTAACAAGTGCCTAAACCAAAGGACGCAAAATAGCAGGCAGCGCTCCTTCGTCGCTAATTTTAGCCTGCTATTTTTCGCCGGTTAGGCAAGCGTTATAAGCCACTCTAGTTTGGCACTAAATTAAGGATGATGATGAAAAAAACTCTTTTACTGCTAATGTCTCTTTCGCTATTCGCATGCTCTTCGACTCCTCCTAAGCTTGATGCAAACGAAGAATTCGAACGACTCTATGTCGCACTTGGAATGGAAGAAATCTTAAGTTCATTTGGTGGCGAAATAAATATCAGTCCTGAAAAATTGTTTTCAGAAATGTTGAGTGATTTACCTGAAAATCAAAAAAGAATTTTTATCGAGTCTATGTCTTCAAAAATAATGACTGATCCTATCAATGTAAATGCAGCTAAAGTTGTATTTAGAACAAAGCTTCTCTCGCTATTAACAGCCGAAGAGTTAAAGATTGCAGCAGATTTTTATTCTAGTAATGTTGGCTTAAAGGCACATCGAGCTATCATAGAGGCAGAAGTAGCTGTTTCTGAGTCTTTAGATTGAATTAATGGCTTATAACAAGTTACTCAAAAGGACGCAAAACGCTTGGCTTGTGCTCCTTCGTCGCTAATTTTAGCCAAGCATTTTTGCGCCAATTAGTAAGGCGTTATGTGCTTTCAGTAGTTGGCAAGAATCGAGTAAAGGAATACAAGTGAACTTTTTAGAATTAGATGTAAAACTTCAAGCAGCCATCGTTTCAGCTATTACTTCTCTTTTTATATTTGGACTAGGTTGGTTGTTTAAAGTCTTCCATGAAAATTATTCATTAAATTACAAACTTCAAAAAGAATATAAATTCGAACAAAAGAAATTACTAAAAGAAGAGATTGTGAAAACAAAAGTACCTTTGTTAAATGCCGCAGAGGAGTTTAACTACAGGATGTTTAATTTTAATAAAAATATTTCTAAGGGTTACCATAACATTAGTGAGAAAGAGTGGTTCCAGACAAACCAATACTACCTCAACAGCTTCATATATAGGTTTCTTGTTTTAATTCACTTCTGCATAAAAACAGAAGAAGACTTATTATCTATGGACTCAACGGTTGCAGATGAAGAAGATATTACTTTTTTACTTTATGTAAAAACATTTAAAAATATTTTTTGTGAATCCAACTTATTAACTGAATTGGGGTATAAGCAAGATGATGATTCGAACCACTTTTACCGTAATGAACTTAAAGGATTTAGCGGATGGGTAGTAAGTAACAACAAAGTTATTGAATTTGATGATTTTGTTCCTAAGTTAAAATACAGTTACGATCCGCTTAGACGAGTCATCGAGTATTTTTCTAAAATTGACAATGATGATAAAGATAAAACCTTAAATATACTTCGGTGTACACACCTTCTATCTATATGCTTTTTAAACGAATTTGGACATTCCTATCAACAGACTGATAAAGGTAAAATAAAAAAATTAAATCAAAGCTATAAAGATAAAATCAAAATAAAGGCGAGCTTTCTTAACTTTTTAGATGATAGCAAGTTAAAGAAGAAAGTTTTATCAAACTTTAAAGCAGGCTTAGCCAATTAGCACATAACAAGCGCATTAAGCACGGGACTGCTAAAGTTTGGCTCGGTTCCGCTCCGCTTCACATTTTAGCCAAGCATCATTAGCCCGTTATGCGAGGCGTTAGGTTACTAATGAGTACAGATATAGAACCGATGTATATTGATTGCGGTAA
>NZ_LKDX01000092.1:0-4453 GCF_001401795.1 Pseudoalteromonas sp. P1-26
AACTTGCCGAAGCTCGGCAACATTGATAGTGTGATTACGTCAAAATCGCTTGGTACTTATACCGTCAGTATCCCTTGGTAATCACACTAATACAGTTTAAAGTATTTGCCCCGAAATCTTCTTCTAAATCGTTTTTGAAAAGTGAGTTAGAAAAAATTTAAATGATATCAAAGTATGCACTCAATCCGGTTTCTGCCATTTTCCTTTGCACGATATAAAGCTGAATCAGCACGTTCAATTACTGTCAACGTATTATCATCAATACGACTGACCGTCACTCCACAGCTGACTGACAATCTTTTTTCGTGAAAATAAATACCATTTATATCTGTAATAATGGTCGTTGCAATCTCTTTTGTTTCATCTAAGGTTGCCCCTTCAATGATGATTACAAACTCTTCGCCACCCCAACGAGCACATAACGCTTTACTTGGAGATACTGACTTTAATTTATTTGAAACAATGACAAGCGCTTTATCGCCTTCCAAGTGACCATAGGTATCGTTTATTTCTTTAAAATAATCAATGTCTAGTAGTATGAAACCAAAATTCGAGCTTTTTAGTAAACTTGAAAGCGTTCTATCTAGTTTTTCTCGATTAAACAATCCAGTGAGTTTATCGGTTTCAGCGAGTTTTTTAATAAGCTGATTTTTCTCAGCCAACGTATCATAAGCAGCAAACCGAGTTTTTTCATAGAAACGAAATAAGACAATGTGAGCAATGGCAACTTCAATAATATTAAAAACAGAGCCAAGGCCAATTTTAAGAGGTTCCGGATTCTGTGAGTGTTCATAAACTATAAAAGCACACACTGCAAAAGCAAACGCACTAAGTAAACTTCCCCAATTTCGACCTACTAAATAAAATGAAAATGGAGGAATTAATGTTGCCCAAAATAATGAATAGGCCGCGCCGTTAATTGAGATAATAAATGTCAGTATTAAACTGTTAATCAATAACACCACAGCCCATGAAACCGCTTTAATTTTTGAGCTTTTAATGAACCAAACATATAGTAAAATAGACAAAGTTAGCCCAACCGCATCAAGCAAAGCGAGTTCATAGCTGTTGAATTTAAAGATATTGATAACAGTCAGTACAAAGAACTACACAGTACATATCAATAAAGAATGGGCGATCAAACGGCTTCGCCAAAATAGCTCAGGACTATTGTGGTGTGCTGGAATGTTTTTATACCAATATTTGAGCATAGTAAATTCTGTTTTTAAATTATTACACGCGAGCTATGCTCTCAAGCAAAGGCCCAGTCCTGTCACTCTATCATAGAGAAACGTGCTAGGACTGAGCGAGGTTTTTCATTATTTTTTATCGCCGTTTATTATGTGCAAATCACGTTGAGGGAACGGAATAGTAATCCCTTTGCTCTCCACTTTATCTTTAATTTTACGCTGTGTTTGCCAATATATATCCCAGTAATGTGGTGTAGCGACCCAAGCACGAAGCTGCAAGTTCACAGAGCTATCTGCTAATGTGTGGACTAAATACTGAGGGGCTGGCTCAATCAAAATTCGAGATTCTTCACTAACAAGCTCCCTTAATGCCGCAAGCCCATCTTCAATTGAATCACCATAAGAAATACCCACAGTGATATCCATGCGACGCTTTTCGTTTCTCGTAAAGTTTTTTATCGCATTTGCCCAAACCGTGCTATTTGGGATTGACACAAAAACACCATCGGCGGTTTCAAGGACAGTGGTAAATAGACCTAAATCTTTTACACTCCCTGTATAGCTTGACACTTCAACAAACTCTGCCTTTTTTAGAGGCTTTAAGAAAAGTAGCATGACCCCCGCAGCCACATTACTGAGCGTATCTTTTAGGGCTAGACCAATCGCTAAGCCTGCGGCACCGACGAGTGCGACAAGACTGGCCGTATTGACTCCAAATAAATCTAAAATAATCACAATTGCAATTAAATAAACCACATAGCCTGATAGCGTGGTAAGCAGCTTAGTAATGATTTCATCATGCTTGCTCAATCGGTAAACACCTTTATGTACAGCTCGTTTAAGTAGCTTTGAGCAAATACTAGCTCCTATTAAAATGAAAATAGTAAGCAATGTATTCTTGGCTATCGCTATGATTTGTAATTGGTGCTCAGAAAAAAAGTTTATGATGGTTTCCATCGGTGATTTCCCTTTAAATATAAATAATATACGCGTTTGTTTCTAAATGATTTGATAACGAAAGCTAGTTAATGATGCTGTTAACTAAGTAACCATTGTAAGCAATGTAAGAAGTAAGCAAGACACCACCTTCCCAACGGTTTACCCTGCCTTGTCGGCCAAAACCGTAAGCCATAACCAACAACATGACGGAAAGTACAAGCATCACACTCCAATCTCGGTAAAGTACGTCTGTAGAAATGTGAGGGATAGGCTCAATAATACCAGCGATACCAATTACAGCTAAGATGTTAAACATATTCGACCCCACAACATTGCCAATTGCGATGTCATGCTCTCCCTTTTTAGCGGCAATAATAGAAGCTGCAAGCTCTGGCAAAGATGTCCCTAATGCAACGATAGTTAAGCCGATAATAAGGTCACTGACACCGAGCGCAGTTGCAATTTCAACCGCTCCCCAAACAAGTATGCGAGAGCTAATAATGAGTAATGTTAAGCCCACGATGAGCCAGAAAATTGCTTTTCCTAAGGACATGGCGTGACTTTTAAGCTCAGTATCAAATTCTGTTTTAAGGGTATCACTCGGTGATTTCATACCTGAGTACACAGACCATGCTAAGAACAAGACTAATCCGCCCAGCAACAGACTTGCATCAATCACTGATAAAGCGCCGTCATACAGCAAATACCCCAAAAAAAGTACGACAACTAATAGTAAGGGAAGCTCATTTTTAACAATTTTAGACTGAACAGCGATAGGGGCAATGATGGCTGTTACACCAAGAATTAAGCTAATATTTACAATGTTGGACCCAAGTGCATTACCTAACGCTAAGTCAGGGTTTCCATCACTTGCAGCCATTGCTGATACAACCATTTCCGGAGCCGAAGTCCCAAAACCAACAATAACCATACCAATTAAAATTGAAGGCAAGCCAGCATGACCAGCTGTAGATGCCGCTCCTTCAACAAAGCGGTCTGCACTCCATACGAGTAAGATAAACCCCGCAATAATAGCTGTCATAGCTAAAACCATGACTGAGCCCCCTCTATAGCAATACCTGAAAGGCGTATGGCAGGTCTATTTACAAAATGAAGTGAGCTTTGGCAGTGACGTAGTTTCATTATTTACCCTTAGGGCAGACTGGAATAATAAGGCAATAAACCACCTCTGCCCGAAATGACCCATTGCCTTAAGTCTTGTCAAAACCTGAGACGGTTCGAAACTGCCACGAGCGATGTTGCTCGGAGACTGTTGACAGTTTCCTTGCTAAATGCAAGAGACTACTCCCCTAAGTTTTTAAAGAATAATCTATCCCTAATAATAATACAATTAGCTTGGCTGCCTTTTTTAAAAAACGATGAATGTAAAGAATCATCAGAATAGGCCGATATGAAATTACATCACTAAATCAGGGACGTATTATGAAGGTTAATTCTGGAAGTTTACCGCAACCACTTAATAATCAAAATGTGACTTTAGAGTCACCTATAAATGGCAAGGCTCTTTTAGAAACTGAGCTTAAAAAATTGGCGGATGACGTATATCATGAAAGCGCGCCTCCAGAGCTAAACCAAACGTATACCAAACCGCTGACGATGACATCGAGCCAGATAGACATAACTAAAACAGTTGATGACTATATGCATGAGCTAGCTGTTGCTACTGGTGAATTATATTTGCCGGGAGGTAGTCTGCCTAAGGCGGTAGAAAAAATGCTGTCTCCCTATGACTCACTTCTTTCAGATGTAAATCGGCAGAACCCTTCATTGGCCAATAAAAATTGGGGAATCGCTATAAACCAATCTGGTGCTTTAGAAGCGACAGGCACAATTACAGATTTTGAAAAAGAATTCTTAGAAGAAAGGCTAAATAATTCAGAGGAATTGGTAAGCACTATAGCTGATTTTAAATCTAATTTTTTAAAATATATTGTGCCTGAAAACCGAGGTTATGGAAGGTATGATGTTACGGCTGATAATTTTTCAGATGTCTTCGATTTTAGAGAAATGCTTGAAAGTTCAAGAAGCGATGCAGACTTTAAAAAGACATGGGAATATGAAACTAATTGGTTAAAGTTGACTGAC
Source organism: Pseudoalteromonas sp. P1-26 (assembly GCF_001401795.1). NCBI lineage: Bacteria > Pseudomonadati > Pseudomonadota > Gammaproteobacteria > Alteromonadales > Pseudoalteromonadaceae > Pseudoalteromonas > Pseudoalteromonas sp. P1-26. The sequence continues at coordinate 4,236 of NZ_LKDX01000092.1, forward strand.
AACATTTTGTCACAACTAAAAAGAAACGCCCAAAGCTTTTAAAGGTTTTTAAGTATTACAATGAACTCACAGAGAATGTTACAGATCCATCGGCCCTAAAAGCACTGCATCAATCTCAACAATTAACTATGTGAACTACTCGCGCCTAAAGGCATCGAGCTTCCAAGATAATAGCCTAAGCTACTAACCTTTCTTTTTTGACGCTTCGTTGGACACCG
>NZ_LKDX01000093.1:0-4329 GCF_001401795.1 Pseudoalteromonas sp. P1-26
CTGGTAAAAAGTACCTGACCATGGATGGAGCTGAATAGGTGAAATCAGAGGGTAAACTGGAAATTACAGACGAATTGTTGCTTTATCAAATAAATCAACCACCAAAATTAACTGATGCAGGGACTAATCAGCAACCTGATGCTAGCAATACAGGTAATACTCAACTTCCTGACGCAAGTAACACAGGTAACACCCAACCTCCAGATAGAAATAGTGGAGATAGCAACACAGGTAGCCAAACGAGTACAAGTACAGAAACTAGTACCAATGGTGATTCAGGATCGGGCAGTCGAAGCAATGCTGGTTCTAACTTGAATTGGCCTCCTGGCTGGGTAAAACATCCAGATCAACATATAGGCCAACAGCATGGGCATCATGATTAAAAAATTAGGAAGATAAAAATGATTTCAACCAATAAACGATGGCAAGAAAGTATCGCGGAAGCGATGGATGAAACGCAAAATAATCAACGAAATAAAAATAGAGCTTCCATTGTATTACCTAGCTGGCTTCCTTATGCCGCATATATTGCTTTTGGATTTTTGTTAGCAAAAACTCTACTAATTGGCCATGAAACCCACCCTGTAAATTACGACAGAGATTATCAAACAGGCAGCTCAGTGGCATTATTAATGATTGCAGAAGATGTTGAACATTACCGCACAACTTACGGAGAACTGCCAGACGATTTACCAAGCCCTATCGCATCTGTCATGGATGTAACTTATGAAAAAATTACCAATGAACATTTTCGCTTAACCATTCCACATGGTGATTCAACAATCACGTTTGATGCCAAAGACGACAAAATATATATGGAATGAGTATGATTGATAAAAATGAGGTACACAGAAGTAATGCCACTTTTAACTGGCTAAAACGATTTTGCATTGAAAAATCGACTAACAGCAATATTAATATTGAAGAAATGTATAACGGTGAGTCAGCCATTTCAGCATGGAAAAGTGCAGAGGCAATTTTGCAAGTCGACAGCAAAGTGTTAACAGCAATGATTGCAAAAAGTTACCAGTTAGATGTAGCAAAACTTCCTGATGATATGTCAGAAGAATTGCTTAATTATGTTTCTCTTAAAGTAGCTAGAGAGTATGGAGTTTTTCCTTTAGGCTTTACAAATGGCTTATTAACAGTAGCTTCCCCTCACCCATTTGATACTGATATGGAATCAATGGTTGAATTTTTAACGACCCTTCATGTTAAGTCGGTATTGGCATCACCCGAGCTCATAGCAAAATGGACGGAAATGTTTTATCAGGAGCAAATGCTATCTGAAAATGACATTATTATAAAATCAAACCAACTCAACACACGAACAAAACAAAATGAGCCCGACTCTTCGAACTCAGCCATAGTTAAAATTGTATCCGAAATGCTGTTAGAAGCGTTTATATTCAAAGCCAGTGATATTCACATTGAACCCTTTAATAATGGCGGCATAATTCGTTACAGAATAGATGGCATGTTAAGGGTCATATCAGAATTACCAGCACAAGTTTTTATTCCAATAGTACAAAGAATAAAAGCATTATCTGGCCTTAACTTAGCAAAAAAAATGGTTCCACAAGATGGAAGTGCTAGTTTAGAGCTCAAAGGTCAGGATGTGGATCTACGGGTATCGACACTACCAGTTAAAGGGGGAGAAAAAGTAGTCATCCGTCTACTGATTAAATCTGTTGTAAATAAGTTAGATGATATTGGTTTACAACAGCAAGAGCTCAATACATTTAAAAACTTACTGCAAAGTAGCGAAGGTATCTTTGTAATAACAGGCCCTACTGGGTCAGGAAAGACAAGTACGCTTTATGCTGCTCTAAAAGAATTAAACACTCCGGAAAAATGCCTTGTCACCGTTGAAGACCCAATTGAATATGAGATTGAAGGTATTGCCCAGGTTAATATTAACCCACATCAGAACCTCACCTTCTCCAGCGCCCTCAGAAGCATTTTAAGACAAGATCCCGATGTAATATTAATGGGTGAAGTTCGCGATGAAGAAACGGCAGAAATGACCTTTCGCGCTGCAATAACTGGGCATTTTGTGATGACCACCTTACATACTAGTGATGCAATTACGACTATTTCAAGGTTAATAGGTTTAGGTGTGTCACGTCCTATTATTGCAGACTCCTTAAAAGGTGTTGCAGCGCAGCGATTAATTAGAAAACTATGCCCTAGTTGTAACCTAAGTGGCCCGTTGTCCACAGATACCTATGGTAAACGTTTTAAAAGCATCTTTCCTGATATAAATATTATGTCGCCATCAGGTTGCGATGACTGCGATCAGTCTGGTTACAAAGGACGTATTCCTCTGTTCGAAATAATCACTATTGATTATCAACTAGCCGATGCAATTCGTGCTGGAGAAAGTACCAGTAAGTTAAGAGAGATTGCAGCTAAATGCGGAGCGAGATCTTTATATAAAGTAGCCTTAGAAGCACTTTCAAAAGGCCTCACTTCAGTAGAAGAAATAAATAGAGTATTAGGACAGTCTTTTTGGAAAGAGTGTGAAAGAAATAACAGCTTAGATAATTAGACAAGCTAAAATGCGATTTAAAAGTATTTGTAAATGACTAAAGTTAGCTTATAAGATTAGAAATGGCGGTGACGGAGAGATTCGAACTCTCGATACGTTGCCGTATACACACTTTCCAGGCGTGCTCCTTCAGCCACTCGGACACGTCACCTAAGGCGCTTAGAGTTTAGCGCGGCGTTATAGTATGAAAACAACCCTACAGACGCAAGGGCTTTTTAAAATAGTGCAGTTAAGTGATTAGTAATCAAACAAAAAAGGCAAGGTAAACACCTTGCCTTTTGTATAGTCAATTCGTTCTTAGCGTTGAAGCGTTGCTGAAAAATCTAACATACGGTTAAGCGACTTTAATGCGCCTTCGCGCAAGTCCATATCAACAAACACTTCTTTACCTTCTGGGTCTGTCAGTGCTTCTTCAATCGCTTTTAAGCCATTCATTGCCATCCACGGGCAATGTGCGCAGCTTTTACATGTTGCGCCTTCACCTGCTGTTGGTGCTTCAAAGAATTCTTTCTCTGGGCATAACTGCTGCATTTTGTAGAAAATGCCTCGGTCAGTCGCTACGATGAACTTTTTGTTGTCCATAGTTTGCGCTGCTTTGATTAGTTGGCTTGTTGAGCCAACTGCATCAGCTAAGGCTACAATCTCCGCAGGAGACTCTGGGTGAACCAATACAGCCGCATCTGGGTGTAAGGCTTTCATATCCTTTAGTGCTTTGGTTTTAAACTCGTCATGAACGATACAGGCGCCATTCCACATGATCATGTCAGCACCTGTGTTCTTTTGAATGTAAGAACCTAAGTGTTTATCTGGACCCCAAATGATTTTTTCGCCTTGCTCATCAAGGTGCTCAACGATTTCTAGGGCACATGAAGAAGTAACAATCCAATCTGCACGCGCTTTAACAGCTGTTGATGTATTTGCATACACTACTACCTTGCGATCAGGGTGCTGATCACAAAACGCTGAGAATTCTTCAATTGGGCAACCTACGTCTAATGAACAAGTTGCAGCAAGCGTTGGCATAACAACTGTTTTATTTGGCGTTAGGATTTTTGCTGTTTCGCCCATAAAGCGAACACCGGCTACCACAATTACATCTGCGTCGTGCTTAGCGCCAAAACGCGCCATTTCTAGCGAGTCAGCAACACAACCGCCTGTTTCTTCAGCTAGTGCTTGAATTTCAGGATCAGTGTAATAATGGGCAACAAGAACCGCGTTCTTGTCTTTTAATAATTGTTTGATACGCGCCTTATACTCAGCTTGCTCGTCTTTTGATAACGGAGCTGGCTTTGGAGGGAAGATATAATCTTCAGGCATAATTTGTTCAGCTAGACTCATTTCTCGACCACTTAGTCCACAGTGCATTCATGGCGCGAATTATACGAGAATCTTAAGCTAAAGAACAGTATTGCTGTGAGCTGTTAAGATAAATAAAGGATAACTTAGAAAGAAAAGATAAATCAGGAATGGTGGGTCATGATGGACTTGAACCATCGACCAATGGATTAAAAGTCCACTGCTCTACCAACTGAGCTAATGACCCGCTCTGGATATTTAGATGCGTAAATCCGCCGATATGAGACCATTCGAAAAGAATGGTGGGTCATGATGGACTCGAACCATCGACCAATGGATTAAAAGTCCACTGCTCTACCAACTGAGCTAATGACCCGCTCTGGAAATTTAGACACGTAAATCCGCCGATATAAGACCATTCAAAGAATGGTGGGTCATGATGGACTCGAACCATCGACCAATGGATTAAAAGTCCACTGCTC
>NZ_LKDX01000094.1:0-3746 GCF_001401795.1 Pseudoalteromonas sp. P1-26
TCTAGAGATATTTTAGCTAGTGAGATTGGTGACTATTTTAAAAGTAAGACTATGAATCAAATCGTAAGTTATGACGAATATAGCCGTGTAGTAACTTTTCAACTTAGAAATAAAAGTCTTGAGTATAGAATCCAGACTTTCTAACAAAGCAAATTAAAAGTGCGGACAAAAAACAGTTGGCTTTGTTCGTACCTCACAAATTTTAGCCAACTGTTTTTAGCCGTTAATTTGCGGCGTTATAAATCACTATGAGCATCGAAGAAATCTTTAAAATAGCAGCTGCAATAATCGCATCACTGGGTGGTGGTGCATTGTTGCTTGCCGCATTCTCCCATTGGCTTGGAAGCTTATGGGCAAAGCGCATGCTGCAAAATGAAAGAGCCAAGCATGAGGAGAGCCTCCAAAAACTAAAGGCTAAGAATGAGGCAGCCCTAGAGGACTTGAAAGCTCAAATAGATACCTTGAAGCAAAAAGAGTTGAATCGTCACTTTGACAAATTGGCTATCTACAAGGATGTGATTCATATAGTTTCAGAAATTCTTAGAGAACTAGAGGCAGTTGCCACATCAAAGCAAGAGTCTATTAGTGCAGACGTTGAGCATTCCTTCTCCCTAAATCGAAATAAAGCTTATGGCTACATATCGTTAGTTTCCTGCCAAGAAGTGCTGGATAAATACAATGAGATGATCGATTTCTTTATTCCATTACTTTACGAGGGCAAGCAAGCGACATGGGAGCAGATGAGAGAAAAAGCTGACTCTATGCTAAATGCCATGCGTAACGATCTTGGGATAAATGAAGGAGAAGTCGTGTATAGAGGCACAAGGTGATTTATAACAAGGCCAGCCAGAGGGACCAAAAAACCGCCGATTTCGCTCTGGTTTTTCGGCCCCTGCTGTCGACGTTACTGATTAAATACTCTAACGTGTTTTTGTCCAGTAACCAGTTATGCTAATATGACTCTGCCCACACCGAAAACTCACTTAGTCATCATAAAACCTCTCACTTATTTCATCACATAGCTTGGTTCGATAGATAATTGATGAGTGTATTAATTCCGGCAAAACGCTCTAGGAAATCTAAACCACTTTTAAACTTGATCTAGATCAAAGAAACTTCATTCGTAGCAATCTATATTACGCGGCTGCAATTTTCGCTGCTTTTTGAATCTAGATTAGCTTTTAAAAGCAATACTCCATCATCGTGCTTAAAGGTGTGTCATGGCATTACTCATCAATAACAAATGTATTAACTGTGATAAGTACTAGGTGCCAGAATTTAATGAGGAAAAACAAATAGTTGAATTTTGCTGTGTTCTTTTTTGTGTTGGTGATTTTTGACAAATCAACAACAAAGTTAAGTATTAACTAAGTTTGATGGAAAAGCAAATTGTATTAACTAAATCGACTTTTTTATCAATTTTATGCATTTTTTCACACGCTTTCCCTCCTTTATTTTCTCTTAAATTACTACGTAACACAGCGCCATTAACTCGTAACACTGAATGAGAAAAGCGTAACACAGAGATGAAATTTACCTCTGTTACTTACCATTCGTTACCACCACATAAGCCTAGTTAGTGTTAGGTCAAACACTAACTAGGAAACTCATGAGTACATCAAAATCACAACTTATCAGAGAGTATCAACGCGCGAGTAAATCACCTTGGGATGACAACTCAACCATTTTGCTATTAGCAGATGTTGATGAAGCGTCTACAAATGATTCAATCGAGCTTAGTTTTAGCCATTACATTTATATGCACAGAGATAGGGTAGGCAGTGTATTGGGTATAAGCATCTCAAAGCAGCTTTTTGATGATAATCCTGATTTTTCAGGGCGCTATTTAGATGGTGTAGAAATGTATGCTTTTTTGCTTCTGTACATTGAGCAAATAAAAGAATTCTGTCATTTATTTTCAGCGGAGTTCGAAGCGATATTCTTAACTAAACCAAGAACTTTCTTCAGTTACGCTGAAGAAAGCTGGTTAGAAATCATCGAAAAAAGTTAAAACTGGCGAACCTTCGGGTTCGCTTTCTTAATATTTCCCCTTCTTCGTTCCTTTTTAGTTAAAAGCCGTTACAGCGGTTTAAACCCATATAAAAATAAAGGAGCATATATATGTTTAGATATATATCAACGCAGGATCTTCTAACTTTAGTTGACTCAATCCGCAGTATCATTCTCAAAAACGACCATAAAATGAATCATTTAATGTTAAACAAAGAAAATCCTGATTTTGAGGGGCTTTGGTCAATTATCGAGCCTGATGTTTATGCTAATAAGCAACTGAACTATCGTGGTGTAAAAGTGCTGTTTTATAAAATGATGGTTTTTCTGCTCGAAGATATTCAGGAGGGCACTTTTGATTATTCCGATTACAATGAGCAACCTTGCAACGAAAATCCTGAGCGCTTTGATGAGTTATTTGATACGGAATTAGAGAATGACTTCTATGATGACTTTAAGGAAAAAATTGAGCGTGAGTTCGAGCCAGAGCTTAATAATGAGCGTACTCAAAACTCTATAAAAGAGACCATATCGCAAATCAAACAAACGCATTCATAGGATAAAAAAAGCTGTTTTTGCATTTAAAAATAGCGGCCTAATCATAACTCACGAAATACGCCACGAGCCGTTATTTGCCGGCTCACTACTCAATGTCTGGGTAGTCAGAGTTCATCTGATAATACTAGTGAGGGAATTGTACGCAAATATACTTTTCCATTGTGGTAATACAAAAGCGTATTGCCAACGATAATGTAAGGCGAGGCTTAAGGGCAATGAAGGAGTAGCGTGCTACTCCTTTTTCAATTTATTAGTTCACTTAATACAGTGATAATTTTAGATATAGTGGATACTTTAAATAATTAGATATAAAGGCACTTAAGTGTGGCTTGGTCATAGAATCATTATTGTACTAATTTGAATTTCCCTTGCATTATTGACCAATGACCAGGTGATGCGCAGAAAAAGACATATTCATCTTCTTTATTGAACAAATCGGTTTTAAAAGTCACTGAAGTAGACTCACCTCCACCAATAACCTTCGAAACCACAATTGCTCTCGAGTCATTAGGCTTTACATAATTATTCTTAAAACCAGCTTCAAAGCTGTCATTCGTTAACCCTATTAAATCCTTTTTTTTGGAGATAACCAAATTATGTCCCATTAAAGCTGCGGGTAATTTCCCAGTGTTTTTTAAATTAACAGTGATTGTTGAGCATGTTGCAGGTACGGTTATTTCGTCCTTAGAAAATGTCATATTGTTAGTAGCTTCTATATCGACTGTACAATTGTCTTGTGCATGAGCAGCTGAAATGAACCCTGTGAAAAATAGACCTAGTAAAATGTTACGAATAGACATGTGACCTCATTTATAGTTGGAGAAATTAGAATTGAAATTATCAAGTTACGCTTTAGTTCTCTAACTAATAAATTAAATCTATTTGATTGATAAAACAGATGCTTTAGAGGTAATAGATAAAGGTTTTTATTTAATAAACGTTGGTTTCATATTTTAAGAATGTAAGGTGAAAGAAGAGTGGGGAAAGCATTTAGACTGAGCTAAAAACTTACTAAACTAAGTAGTAATTAAATACATACTATCAACGATAGATAAAAATGCTTACTCAAGAAGAGGACAGGATTAACTCATGTTAGTGCATCATTCTTTCTGTAATTTCGCCTGAGCTGGAAAAGGTGCAGGTCAAAGTTTATCCTTTTGATTTACCGACCAAAGTAA
>NZ_LKDX01000095.1:0-3602 GCF_001401795.1 Pseudoalteromonas sp. P1-26
TCTGGTAAAAAGTACCTGACCATGGATGGAGCTGAATAGGTGAAATCAGAGGGTAAACTGGAAATTACAGACGAATTGTTGCTTTATCATTATAAACACCTGTTAAATCATCATAAAATACTAAATTAACAAGCTTATCTTCTAGCTTAGCTTGTTTTTTGGCCATAAATCGATAAGTACAACAATCAGCAATCAACTCAGCAAAATAGACTTCATCCCTATTCCACTCTCTGAAATTGACTTTTTGTTCAAAACAGACTACCCCGATAGGAATACCTTCACTAAAAATAATTGTATCAAGCATCGACTTGGTATTTTCTGTTTTTAAGTAAGTATAAGTGAAGTCTATTGTTCTATGATCAGTATGCGCATTATCAGCTATCATTGGGGCACCGAACTCTATTGCTTCAAAATAGCGCGGGTAATCACTCTTAGTTAAATATGGTAGGTCTTTAGGGGTATCATTAACTCCCCAATCTGTATTTGCAACACACTCTAAAATGTTTATTTCTGGATCCGAATTTAACAACCAAACAGAAATACGACTGACATTCAAAGTTTCAAGTGAATCTTGCAAAACTTGCCACATAAACACTTGCACCGGGCAACTGTAATCAACCTTCATTGATGCGTGGCGGCGGATTAAATTGGAGCTAAGTAGAATTTTATCGTAATTATCCAACCCCCACCCCCTTACAACTAACTATAGAAATCGTCGAAGAAATGTAACTTACACACATAAAGTTTACATAATGAAATCAGTTAACACGTAAATAATATACGCAATTCCATGAAAGCTCCAATTTGAATTAGAACAAAACACTTAGAGTAATAACTTGATTTCAATTCAATGCAGAGAAAACAAGAAAGTACCCGACGCCAACCAAAGCACAAACTTAACATGAGTTAGTTACTTAGCACTCCTTTTTTCATCAATTATAAAACCTACAAATGCTATACGCTTGCATATGAAAACTATTAATAACTGATACTCCCCTTTTCTATAGACTAAATCGGACTAAATAACGTGAAAAAGTCATGTGTATAGGAAAACCTATTAAAGATAAACGAAACACGAAACAGAGCATTAAAAAATAACTCGCGCTTTAATTTTTGCTTTACCACGCAAAAATTAAAGCATACACTATAAAAAAACACATTCATTAAGGTTCACATGACTATCTCTAAAGTAGAAGCCACCGATATAGCGTTTGACGAGCTAAAAGACGGTTCAGAGTTATATATTCAGCGCCGTAATAGACGTCTTCTAAATAACCACCGAAAAGAGCTGAGAGTCTTTACTAAGGCTGAAGCAGTGGCATACCTAGATATTGATGCAAGAACCTTGGACAAGTACTGCAAAGCTCTAAAGATTAACCCAAGAAGGCACGAAGAAAGTCAGTGGTTATTAGATATTGAGGAAGTCTACAAAGTAAGAGATTCACTTCCTGAAGAACTTAAAAAACAATTACCATTTGTTCGCGGTGAAAGCCAAGAACTGCAGGTTATTGTTGTTCAGAATCAAAAAGGCGGTGTTGGCAAAACAGTAACTGCAGCAACTGCTGCATCTGGCTTAGCAACAGAGTTTCACCAAAACTATCGAGTTGGATTGATTGATATGGATGGCCAAGGAACTCTGTCAATGTACTATGCCCCTGAATCAGCAGAGGAAGGATGTTTATCTGTTGGTGACTTAATCATGGGGAACTATGAGTTAGATGACAACGAGACCTTAAAAGAAGCTATAAGCGAAGCATTTTTACCAACTACAATCCCCAACTTACGCATTTTACCTGCTTCACAATCAGACCGAGCAATAGAAGGCTGGTTCCACGAAGCGGTATTCAATCAACAACTAAGTTCACCTTACTCAATACTGCACGACATTATAGAGCAAGTTAAAGATGAGTTTGATATCATAATAATCGATACGCCTCCATCACTAGGCTACGCGACATACAACGCATATTACGCTGGCACGAGTGTTATTTTCCCCTTGTCTGTTACTGAAAATGATATTGATGCTACATGTTCATATTTTAGTTATATCCCGCAAGTATGGACATTGCTAAAAAACGCGAAACACCCAGGTTATGACTTTATGAAAATATTACTCACTAATCATAAAGAAAGCTCAACAACAACTGATTTGCAAAATAACCTTTATGATAGCTTTTCAACTTACCTCTACTCAACTGAATTCAACAACAGTGAGGCAGTTAGACAAGCTTCATCATTACTCTCTACCGTATTTGATATGTCAAAGAGTGAATACCCAAAAACCAAAATGACTTTTCAAAACGCACAACAAAATGGGTATGAAGTGACAAGTCAATTGCACCGTGATATTCAAAAAGTATGGCGTGAACAAGAGAAGGAGCAATAAAATGGCTAAGAAAAGAGGTTCAGTCTCTCCGTTAGGCAATGCACCAGGCTCTCAAGAAGCCATTGCAGATAGTAACAAAAACCAAATAGAAAGCTTAGCAAAACGCTTGAAACTTGAAGCTGAAAAGAGCAAAACACCGCTTGAGGATGTGTTATCTCATCATCTTGGAGTAGTTAGCGTCGGGCAAAGTAAAATTTGGACATTAAAATCAGGCCAAAAAGCTACATTCACACCAGTTACATTGTCATATGAGCAGCTTAAATCAAATACGGTCGTCACTTTTGAAATCAACGGCCGAGAGCAGTCACTGCTCACAGAAGAATCACTTCAAGACTTATCAACATTAGATGATCAACAGTTCTACCCTGCAATTGGTAGGCGACTAGCTGATAATAAAATTGATGTACTAGATGGTTCTCGCCGCCGAGCCTATGTGTTAGATAAAGGCGGTACAATAAATACTTTCACAATGCTTGTTACTGATGATGAAATCACCTTAAGTGACGCAAAGGCACTCGCTACATCACTGCAATCAGTTAAAGAACACAGCCTTCGTGAAATAGGATTACGTCTAGAAAGAGACAAAGAAACGTACTTCAAAGAGTATGGCGAAAAGCTAACTCAGGCTGAATTAGCTAAACGTCATGGTCTGAGCCAATCAAAAGTAAGTAAGGCATTACAAGCGGCAACAGTCGATAATGATTTAATCTCTGTTTTCCCGGATATTTCACTGCTTAATCACAGTGACTATAAAATCCTTTTGTCTACACAAGCTCTACTGGGTGATCAGTTGTGTGACTTTACTGAAGATCTCAAAAGCAAAGCTAATGAACTGAAGATAGCTAAAGGTTTAATCAAAGAAGATTTAAAGGATATGCTAAGTAAACTAATAGCAAATGAATCAAGATCTTTTAAACCTTCAGTAGATAAAGCTGTAGTAACTACGCTTATAAAATTTGAAAATAAAGACCAATTTGCGCGTAAAAAGGTTAAAGGTAGAAATTTCTCATACGAATTTGGCAGAATTCCTAAGCAAATTCAGGAAAAATTAGATACCGCTATTAATGAAGTGCTAAGTGGTTTAGAAAGCTAATCATATGAATAAAATGGGTGAGTTTTTACGAGCCCGGTAGTGTTTAGAAATCTGTGTCATTTCAGTAATATTAAGAAAACAGGAGTGACACATGACTCAATCTTTCGACTTCAACAAAGCATT
>NZ_LKDX01000096.1:0-3483 GCF_001401795.1 Pseudoalteromonas sp. P1-26
ATTGGAATTATTGACGGCTCGAAACGAGTCGTTGTGAAGTTTTTTCTTTTTGTATGAGACTTTATGCTTTGGAAAGCGCTGCAAACGAATCTTTGAAAAAGCATTCTTAACAGCAGCATGATAAATCTTTACAAAGTGCAGTCATGGTGTTCCAAGATATATCTGAATTGAATGATATCACTAAAAAAATGGGATTTTTGGCATCTCATGACTCGTTGACTAGACTACCTAATAGAAGGTACCTCCAAGAGTACCTTCATGCTCTTTGCACAGACTACTTGAAACTAAAGTCGCAGTTTGCAGTTTTATTTTTAGATTTAGACAGCTTCAAGATTATTAACGATACACTTGGCCATGCAAAGATGATGAACTGCTTCATATTATAGCAAAGAGACTTAGCAACCAATTACCATCAAGTGTATTTATAAGCCGTCTCGGTGGAGATGAGTTTGTTATTGTAGTCCCAAAAACGGATAACATCCAATATATGTGATTCGGTTTAATGGGCTCTATTGTCGCACCGGCCTTATGTAAACTATTTAAAGAGTATCCGGAAATTAAGTCAAACTTCATTTGTGATGATAAGCATCTTGACTTGATAGAACATGGAATTGATTTAGCAATTCGTGTTAGAAAATCAAGAGACTCAAACTATACACACAGCGCCTAGGCAGTTTTAAAGACATTCTTTACAAGGCAAAAGGAAGTAACGTCTCCCTACAAGACCATGTATATATATCAAACTCACGGGAAAAAAGAAGAATACCTTCTAACTCATAAACTCTCACCACATACTTTGAATATAAAATTTAAAGAATTTCACAGAACAATTCATTAACAGAAACGGTCAGATTTTGGAGTAGGAATTGTCCCAAAACTATTTGATATCAGCAAAGTTGATATAGAAGAGTTATGCCCAGAGTATTCATTGCTTGATGTCAATTTTTTTGCTTTGCACAACTGTGGTTCAAAAGCTTCAGCAACAATAAAATTAGCTAAAGAAGCGATCGTTAGTTTTTTAGACTCCAAAAGCTAACTTTGCCTTCCCTAGACACTATATAGCCATACTTGAATTATTCGCAAACTTTTTAATAATGTGTTTAGGTGCTGCAGGGATCGATGTGCTTAGCCTGATTGACTTATGGAGATTTCAATTTCATACAAGGAAACAGTCCACCCAGTAAAAGGCACTTAACTAACAAGGCTAGATACTATTAGCCCGATGAAGCATTTAACAATGAAAAAGTAATAATATAAGAAACCTAATATTATCTTTAATCTTATGTATGATTCATAAGGGGTTATGATAGTTTAAAAAACCAAACGATTTTGATGGTTCACAATCCTCTAAACAAAACAATAATCCCATCAGAAATAATTTCATGCCTAATTTAACATAACAGAATATTTTAGCTTTCGCAGTATATGACTTTTGGTCTCTTATACATTAAAGCCCTCTTCTGCAGCTCAGAAATACAAATTGTACGAGAGCCAATTCCAAGCAACTTAACCGACTTCCCCCAATTTGCTGTATGATACTTAACATCACTCTTGATAACCCCAAGCCAACTTGAAGCTCTACGGGTACTGACATCAAAGTGCTTAGCAAGTTTTTTTGCTGTGAAGTATCCACCATTTTCGAGCATAAATTCAGCTGCATCATTTACTGATAACATAAGGTCCTCCAAGTATTTCATTCGTCTGCAAGCATAGGTGGTCTAGTAACAGCAAAGCTTGGTTTCGTAGGCTTCTCAAGCGAGGTTTTCGACAATTGATACCACCTTTACGGTACGATTTGGGAAACCAGTATCAACCGTCTTATACTTATTGGATGTACGCATATTATATAGGAAAGCACTTTTATTTTCTGAAATTAAAAGTGCTTTCCCGAGGGATTGGGTCTTATAAAACTCCCCTTTCTCTAACATTAATTTAGTTACTGTTTTTGTCGATGCCATTTTCAAACCTTTTTAATTGTAGATTTTTAAACAATATCAAAAGATGAATTTTGCGCTCATTTTAAAAAATTAACTTAAAATGCCAGCCTTTGAGCAAAAGTCATTTTTGCTACAACCTTATGTGCACCGGCATCACAGACCTTGTTGATGGTTGAAATTACATCATCAACCAAAACGGTTGTACTCTTAATATTCTTTTGAGCTAATTGAAACGCGCTTAGGAACTTATCAAGTCGCGGGTTCCATTCATTTAACACCCATTTATCTACATTAGAACCTATAGCGCCATGAAGTGACTTCTCAACGCCTTATCAGATGATGCTTCTTATTTCATTAGCCGTTGCTAAATAGTATCGAGACTTACGCAGCTTCCATATGCAGAAATGACCGTCCAGCCGTTTTTAATTTCAAAATGCCTTTGTCACGGATATTAGGAGCGGTATTTAAGTCGCGATCTATATCCATAACTCCGCAGTTGGAACAACCCCACTTGCGAACTGATAATAGCATTTCTTCCATTTTATGACCGTAGCAAAGCAGGTTTTAGAGCTGGCGTAACACTGTTCTATTTTTATCACATGGTTGCCCTGCTCTTCCGCTTTGTAATCCAATTTATAAAAAAGCTGTTCCTGCTCGCATTAGCAATGTGCTTTGCCAGCTTGCGGTTCTTCAGCACATTGGCTGATTTCAGAGTCTGAACAATATTACTTGGTTTTCGTCAACAAGGGGTCGACTGAGTTTATGTTAAAATCAGCGCGAGCATTCGCTACTTTTTCGTAACTCTTGGTATATTCAAGCCCCCTCTTACTGGCACAGTTAACAAATATTTGTATAGATATCGCTTCTGCTTTTGTATTAACTGTCGAAACGAACAATGGATATCCTGGCTCAATGGTTTTACTTCAATAGCTTGGCGATAAGAATCCATAACAATTAATAATGTAACTGTTGATTCTTTTCCGATAGAGCATAAAGAAGTAATTTTTAGAGCTCTGATATCAGCTACTGATGAAGAAAAGGCTGAGCAACTATTTCTCTACTTACTTTGTTAACCGTTCCAACAACGCTATCGATGATGTGTATTTGATTAACTTTGAAACACTAACTTCACACTCCAACCTAAATTTTGTAACTATTGTCACATAGGATATAGAACAACCTTTGAATGAAGTGCTAACTAAATATTCTCCATGATTATTTTTTTAAAAAAGTCATATAGAACAATAACTAAAATATATCCACACTAAATTATTCAGGGTGAATTCGCCAAATTATTTACTTCAAAAAACATAAAGCCAGCCTTAGTGAACTACCCAGCGACATCGGTTCACTCTGATCACAGGGCTTCTACAGTCTAGCTTAACAGCTAGGCTGCTTCTTTTTTCTCAGATCCAAAATCCAACTTCGATAATTCGAAGGCTTTCGTTTTAACAGACTGTTTCTGCTGAGATGCGGGTGTTACCCTTGCGACGATTCCAGCCGCAATTATATCTAATTCACCTGTACTAGCTATGCTTTTAGCAGC
>NZ_LKDX01000097.1:0-3424 GCF_001401795.1 Pseudoalteromonas sp. P1-26
AGGTGCTAGGTGCTAGGTGCTAGGTGCTAGGTGCTAGGTGCTAGGTGCTAGGTGCTAGGTGCTAGGTGCTAACAGCATAGTGTTGGTTTCGAATTGGTAAAGGGAGCTCCCTACCAAATCGACTTTTTTCGGCGTTAAAACGCCTCCTACAACTCGCATTTCGTATCTCGTCCCTCGGAACTCGTACCTTTCCCCTTTACTCTTTCTAACTCGCTAACTTTCAATCTGATAGCGGATGGCTGAAAGCTGATTGCTCCAAGCGTTGGGTTTCGCTCCGCTCTTCCCAACCTACGAGCTAATGAATCCAGCACTGTAGGTCGTCATTTATGGCGACACATAATCGCTAACATTGACGGGCTAAAGCCCGACCTACGACTCACCCGTTGATTTAAGAAATATCGCGCGAAATAAATTTCACGCCTACGGGTACGCATTTCAATTTAACTATGTGCTGACACAATCCAATCTAACTTCTAACCACTGATATCTAATATCTCCATTTTTTCGGCGTTAAAACGCCTCCTACAACTCGCATCTCGTATCTCGCAAACTTTCCCCTTTACTCTTTCTAACTCGCTAACTTTCAATCTGATAGCTGACGGCTAATGGCTCCAAGCGTTGGGTTTCGCTCCGCTCTTCCCAACCTACGAGTTAATGAATCAAGCACTGTAGGTCGTCATTTATGGCGACACATAATCGCTAACATTGACGGGCTAAAGCCCGACCTACAACTCGTATCTCGCAAACTTTCCCCTTTACTCTTTCTAACTCGCTAACTTTCAATCTGATAGCTGACGGCTGAAAGCTGATAGCTGATGGCTCCGCCTTGTTAAGTTTTACTTAACACCACTCAAAACCCCAGACTGGTATTACAATACTACTATATTCATTATATTTGATTTATTTCATAAACTTACAGTTCAGACCTATTTTATTACAAATAGGATTGATTCGCATTTTTTTACATGTTTTAATTGCGCCGGTTAAAAAAATCTAAACATATACAGGACACACAATGACACCTAAGTTTATTGTTTCTACGCTTTCGACTGCAGTCGCTTTATCTTTAAGCGCTAATGCTTTTGCAAAAGATGTAACTAAAGAAGAGAAAAACTTCGAGCAAATCACTGTAATTGGCTCTGCATCTGCAATTAACGATATTCCTGGCTCTGCTACCTTTATTGATGAGCAAGAACTAGAAAAGTTTGAATATACTGATATCTCTCGTGTTTTAAGTGCTGTACCGGGTGTATATGTACAAGAAGAAGACGGCTACGGCCTTCGTCCTAACATCGGTATGCGTGGTACGGGTACGGGTCGTAACGACAAAATCTCCGTAATGGAAGATGGTGTACTTGTAGCACCAGCACCTTATTCAGCGCCTTCTGCTTACTACTTCCCTACTATGGGTCGTATGGAGTCAATCGAAGTACTTAAAGGTGCAGCTTCTGTTAAGTATGGCCCACGTACAACAGGCGGTGTTTTAAACTTAGTTTCTCGTAGCTTACCAACTGAAGGGTCTAAAGGTTTACTTAACGCTGAGCTTGGTAGCGACGGTTTCTACAAAGGTCATGCTTACTTCGGTAAAAAGAAAAACAATGCTGCGGGCCTTGTAGAAGTATTTACTTACGGTGCAGATGGCTTTAAAGATTTACCAGTAGGTAGCGACAACACAGGCTTTGAAAAGAACGATTTCTTATTAAAGTTTGGCTTTGACTTTGGTGATAACGAAGCACACAGCCTAGAAATGAAGTTAAAGTACTCAGACGAGCGCTCTGACGAAACGTACATGGGTTTAACTGACGCTGATTACAAAGAAAACCCTTACCGTCGTTATGCTGCATCGCAAAACGATGAAATGAACACACAACACAATGCATACCAAATCAACTATGCATACCGCTTTGGTAAAGGTTACGAGCTACTTGCTACAGCTTACCTGAACGATTTCCACCGTAACTGGTATAAAGCAAGCAAAGTAAGCAGCAGCTACCTTGAGCAATACAGCGAGTTTGAAGCAAACCCAACGAGCGAAGGTATTGAAGGTGTTGGCGTAAAAGCGAATAACCGTGATTACCAAGCGAAAGGCTTACAAACTGAATTCCATATCCCTGCGGGCAACCACTACATCACAGTTGGTGCACGTTACCACGAAGATGAAATGGATCGTTTCCAATGGGAAGACAAGTACACGCTTAACCAAGACCTATCAATGACGCTTACAGAAAAAGGCGTTCCAGGTTCAAACAGCAACCGTTTAGATAGCGCTGAAGCAACTACCCTATTCATTCAAGATGAGTGGTCACTTGATGCATTAGTTATTAGCGCAGGTCTTCGCTACGAAGACATCACAATCAAACGAGTTGAATGGGCTAAGTCTGATCCAAGTCGTGAAAATGGCTTAACAAAAGATATCAGCAACGACACTGAGATCTTAGTACCATCACTAGGTGCTACTTACACTGTAAGCGATAACCTAACGCTTCTTGCTGGCATTCAAAAAGGTTACGCTCCAGCGGCACCGGGTAATGCGGATCAAGAAGAAGAAGAGAGTGTTAACATTGAGCTAGGTGGTCGTTACGATTACGCTGGCATTCAAGGTGAAGTAATTTACTTTAACTCTGACTACACAAACATGCACGGTAACTGTACTGCGGCTGTAGGTTGTAGCGATGACAATATTGGCGACCAATACAACTACGGTGAAGTATCTGTGTCTGGTTTTGAGCTAAGCGCAGGTAAAGTATTTGCTACTAACGCAGCCTCGTTCCCAGTTCGCTTAACTTACACTTACACTGATTCTGAGTTCGACAATGCGTTTGAATCAGATCTTTGGGGTAGCGTAGAAAAAGGCGATGCAATGCCATACGTGCCTGAAAACCAATTAGCGCTTTCAGTGGGTGCTGAGTTCTCAAGCTTCGTATTCGATACGCAAATGCGTTATGTGTCTGATGCACACGCAGACTTAACAGACTCAGGTCGCAATGCAATCGACAGCCGCGTTGTATGGGATTTAGCAGCTAAATACCTAATCGACGACAAACAAAAAGTATACCTAACAGTAGACAACCTGTTTGACAAAACCTACGTTGCAAACCGTGCAAACGGCGGTATTCAACCAGGTAAACCACGTACCCTACAACTAGGTTACAGCTACTCGTTCTAATAAAACGACTAAGCGAAATATCAAAAGCCGTGTGATGGAAATCCCACGGCTTTTTTGTGGATGAGAGTTGCGAGTTGCGAGTTGCGAGTTGCGAGTTGCGAGTTGCGAGTTGCGAGTTGCGAGTTTTCAAAATTGTAGCTGCGATATTATATCGCGTAGGAATGGTTAAAGGTGCTAGGTGCTAGGTGCTAGGTGCTAGGTGCTAGGTGCTAGGTGCTAGGTGCTAGGTGCTAGGTGCTAGGTGCTAACAGCATAGTG
>NZ_LKDX01000098.1:0-3419 GCF_001401795.1 Pseudoalteromonas sp. P1-26
CTGGTAAAAAGTACCTGACCATGGATGGAGCTGAATAGGTGAAATCAGAGGGTAAACTGGAAATTACAGACGAATTGTTGCTTTATCGAAAATAGCACTAAAAAGGCCATTAGCTTCATTAAAATTATAATTTCTGGCAGTCTTTTCTCAGCAAAAGTATGCCTATAGATCTTTACGATGGCTGACCAAGTACTTCAATCTCCGCTTTTAGATTTTGCCTACTTGTACTCTCAGCAAGCATACAAACTCTCAAATCTATTTGGCCTAAAAAAGCGAAATTTAATTAAAAACAAACTTAATATGTTCCATTGAAATTTATCATTGAGTGATGTTAATTGGAGGTTCAAATGTTACTCATTAAAAAGAAACAAAGCCCAGTCCGCGGGTTATTTTACATTTCACTTTGCATTTCATTATCTATTGTAAGTTGCAGCTTGAATTCATATTTTCGATACGGCATGAGTTTGCCACTTGAATTTTACACTCCCTTAATCATTACTTTGATATTTCCTCTATTGAACTCAAAGCAAGGAACTGTGCGTTTTGGCCCTGTTAAATTGTTTCATTCTGGAAAATAGCGCGATTTTAAGAGTGTGATAGCTTAGATTCAAATGCTCGATGTGGAAGACTTACAATGAAAAATAGTACAGCACTAATATCAATAATCTTAGCGTTATTATCTAGCGAAGCTACAGCAATTATACCTTGGGATAATACTGCATGTTATCCATTATCATATGATAGAGCTGCAATCGAAAAGCAAATAAAAGTGGATCTGCTTACTACGTATGCGGCCTTAAACACTATAAGTGGAGAGGAAAAACTATTGAATGACACTTACTCAACTGAACTTGAGAATACAAAAGTGGTATCAACTGAGTTTCAAAATTTTAAATTTTCTTACTCTGAGCGTGATGGCCAACTTTGTGGTTCAATAGTAAAAAAGTAATTAATCTAAAATAAGAGGGTAAACATGGAGTAGAAATGGTTATAGTGTCGCTGGAGGTGCTGTAGCTAAAAGCTTTACATTAGATAGAGAATTTAGTTTTGTAAAAATTATTGGCTCAGATAAAACTCTTTCTTTAGCGCTTTCTAATACTACTCTACCCAATTTTAAAAGTATCAAACTGCCTTTGCACATTGTAAATTCAATTAACGCATTTAAGAGCTTCGAGCCCATTCCCTCAAAATCGACATTCAGATGAAATATCACCTGTAAAGGTATGACTGTATAATGAATTTGATAAAAAGCAGATGTGTGAGTAGAACAAAGTTTAATACTTAATTTTTAGCTTGAATCACACAGAGTACGCTGCCATTTATAAAACGTTTATGCCCCAAAATGAGTTAGGCTAAATGCTCTAACGACTGCTTTGTGCGTGCAAAATATAGTTGCTTATTTAATCAAACTTAGGTGTAATGGAAGCATAATAAACGCTGAGCAGTGCAGGGAAAGCTAAAATAAGGACAGATACGCCAATGAAATTGGCTTACTATAGCTTAGGCCATAAAAAGCAAATCCCAATAGCATAAACAACACCAACTCTGACACACCGAGTAGGTAGCGACTCAGTCCAACATGCGATTATGAAACACAATCTGCGTGTCGCAAAAATACTAAAATGTTAGGCATTGGGAGTAAAAATGGACATTTTTTCGTTAGCAGTCGGGTTTGTCGTTGGCGGTTTTACTGGCGCCGCAGGTACCTTTTATGGAAATATGTTTACAGATCAAAGGCGCGAACAAGAAAAAACTGACGCAGAGCGAGTTCAGTGGGAAACCCTAAAAAGAAAATTTCCCGCAATAATTCAAGAAATGACCAAAGACGTTAATAATCCCGAATTTGCAGGTGTGCGAACTTTCTTTGTAAAAAGTAGCCGGAGTGCTGTTAATAGTTCAGAGCCATATTTTGAGTATCACACAGATGTACATTTAGATCTTCAAGCCGCAATTCTATATATGCAAGATATTGGTTATATACAAGATATTACCCCAAAAAATTGCCCAAAGTTCAGGTTTTATGAGCATTTCTATGAGTTGCTAAAAAATGCCTGAGAAAGCCGTTAAACCAGGGGCAGGCAGTGCTCCTTCGTCGCCAATTTTAGCCTGCTATT
Source organism: Pseudoalteromonas sp. P1-26 (assembly GCF_001401795.1). Classification (NCBI taxonomy): domain Bacteria; kingdom Pseudomonadati; phylum Pseudomonadota; class Gammaproteobacteria; order Alteromonadales; family Pseudoalteromonadaceae; genus Pseudoalteromonas; species Pseudoalteromonas sp. P1-26. The sequence goes on from NZ_LKDX01000098.1 coordinate 2,115, forward strand.
TTATGCCGTTTACGGCAGGCGTTAGCTTCTACAAGGATAGAAAACTAAATGCTTGAACTCATTTTTACGGTAGTTGGCTTTATATTAGGCTGCTTCACGATGTACTTGACTACGTATGTAAAAGAGAAGGGGAAAAACAAAGCATTACTCGAAGACGTCTCAAGGCTTGAGGATGAAAAGCAGGTCATTTCAGCTAAGTATGCATATGAGATGGAAGAGCTTAAGAAAGCTCATTCATTAGATATAGAAAAAAGAAAATATAGATACGAAGATAAACGAGCGCAGTTTACAAAATATTTTTCATTGCTTGATGAGTTTCATAATAAAAGCAACACAGTGTTTGCGGACAAGTTTTTTCCAGTGATGCAGAAGTTTTGGGAAGATGTGATACAGAGTGAAAATGGTTATGAGACCGGTCTTATTTCATTCAATAGAGAAATACAGGCTCTAATGAGTGAGCTCTACGAGGAGCAGATGAAGCTAACTCAGGAAACAAATTCAATAAGACTTGTTTCTACACCTGAAGTCGATGCACTACTTGATGAGCTGGAAAGACTAGTAGTTCAATCAACCGAAGCAGCATCAGAAATGATGAAATTTATGGCTACTCCAGAGTTTGCATCCAATCAGTCTTTATTATCACCTTATCAGGAAAAAGCAACCTTGATAGGAAATGAAGTTAAGAAACAACGAGATTCTCTTAGAGCTAGGATGAAAACAGAGCTGGACGCAATTTAGTAATTCGGCTAAAAAGCCCGTGTTGTGGATTAGTTTCTGCTTCGCGCCAACTAACCACAAACGGAAACGCTAGCCCATAGAAATTTTTATGCGAAATTCATCTAATACAGCCGACGACCTAGCTCATCTTTGTCCATTGAAGAGTTATCAACTGACTCACCTTTGCCTTTAAGTTTAAATTAACTAATTGGCTTAAATTAAGTTTTGTCATTATTCGGTTTTTCGGGTAGAAACTTATAACCATTGAACATAGCTGAAACCAGTCCTGACTTTTCTCTTCGTTCAGCAATGATAACACCTAGTATATGCAATGGTATAAGTATTACTAGGGCATAAAATGCGTATACATGAGCAGTGATGATGGAAGAGCGAAACTCTTTAAGCTGCTTATAACGTTCATCGTCAACATTAACTTTTGAATAAGGCTTGATTACGTCAAGTTGAGTCTCGTCAACCGCAATGCTTTTAGCAAAGTGCTCTTATATGGACTCCTCCTATTGCACAATACCCTTCGTTAATTTTGTCAGACTGCGTGCTTATATGCGGGCTCATAATGAGGAGCTACCT
>NZ_LKDX01000099.1:0-3084 GCF_001401795.1 Pseudoalteromonas sp. P1-26
AATATATCCAAGAGCAGGGGTGACACCTATTCATCCCCGCGACATCACTTTGTTCTGATCACGGGGTTTTCTCGGTGAGTTTAGATAAAAAGTAATTTTTTAAAAATATTAGGTTTTTTTTGCCTCTATATGTTGCGTATACCTGTACATTATTAAGCATATATATGGAGGCTGTTATGTTTACAAACCTGAATAAATACTCAAAACATCAAAACTCAAAGTGGTTTATCATTGTCATTTTACTTTGCTCTATTTTATCAATAGTTTATTTGCAAATACGTCATCCCGCTGACAACTCTAGTGTAGAGTCAACTTTTGACTACTCAACTATTATCGATCACTTTAGTGACAAGCTTAACCAAGGTACATTTCTGTTCTCTGAACCGGTTACTTGGAACGGCCAATTTATTCCTGTTGAGAGTTATGCTGGAATAAACCTTAAAAGTTTAAGCAGCGAGCATGCTGATGGTTTAGTTTTATATTGGCTTCATCGTATAAAGTTTGCCTCTACTGAAGAGACTGGTGTCATAAAAGACAGTTTTGAGGCTGTAAAATCATTACCTTATGACATCAACGAAGCTAATTTAGAATTCTTAGATTGTAGCCTAACTGAAAAATGTGATTATAAAAAACTTATAAATAACTTCAGCCACTCAGCTTGGGTGCCATTTTGGGCAATGAAGGCAGAAATTGAGTATGTTAAGAGCAAAAGTGATGAACTAAATGAGCTTAACATTTCTGCTGTTAGTGACTTAGAGTTTTTCGAGCTTCGTAACAATGCCGATCATGTTGAAATCATACCACCAGCACTTGCTGACTACTTAATAACCATACCTTTTTATCTGAATTGCGAAACCAACAATCAAAAGCTTTTGATGTACTTATACGAGGTCAAAACTAGGTTTCCCCAGCTAAGCACGATAGTTGATGAGTTCATGAGTATGGCTTCAGCTAACCAGTGCGAGTTAGTGTAGGAGAGGAATAAAGATTCATACTAAAAGCTACTATCAAGTCCAAATCAAGCTACAACTGAATATTAAAGTATCATACTCTTGTAACTCTCTTCTGGACATTTTCGATTTTGGAATGGCTGCGTATCGATTGCGATCGCAGCCATTTTAGTATGATATTTTAATACTCTCTCACAGTAAGTTGGCAATAGATAGATGCTATAAAATGGATGTCTTTAACTTAGCTGCTTTATACTATTATTACTTAAAGTTCTAGTTTTGGTTATCAGCTAAAGACTTAATAGCTTTTTTGATAGAAAACGGCCTCAACTCATCGTTAGAAAAGTGAACTTTGAAGCAAGGGTGAGTTGCCCAAGCTCCTTCTACATGGCGCTTTTCATATGTGACACTGAAGCCTGTTATCAACCTGCCATTTAATTCATATCCGGGCGAATTATCACAGTACCGTTCAAAAACATCTTAAAGACTCAAAGAGTTCGCCATTCTGTATTGTACCCTCTGGTGACAGCTCTACAAATACTTGCTCTTAATGATCAAGTTATTATCGTTAACCTAATTGCTGTCATCACGCAATATAGTTTCATACTGAGCAGGGCTGCAGCTCTGGTGTTTTGGTTTGGAAATTTGGAGCTGGGAAAGATAGATTCATACTGGACTTAGGTAACAGCTTATATTCTTGCTCGATTCAAATTATAAAGTTTCATACTAAACCTGAAATATTTACCACCTTAACGAAACAAAACAGTGAAAAACTAAAACAAACTACTTGTTTCGTAGAACAAGCAACAAGAACTGGTAAAGTTTTACTGCTACAAGTTGCCTCCTAGCAGTATGAAACTTTATTGTTCACCCACAACAGTTGATTTTTAACAAAAAAATAAGCATGGCACGCCTTGCTTTTTCCTTACAAATGTCACTGCCGCCTCCTGTATCTAGGCAGTTCTAAGCAACCAAAGTACTAACTAACCTGAGCTGCACATAAGAAATGGAACTAAATGCCCTTGCGGTGCTCAGATCTTTCGACCAAGAAATATAAGATTACCGAGGCAAGGGCATGAATAACTTAGATGCAATTTACGTAGATGTCGATGATTTTTGTTTATTGTTTGAACCTCAATGGCTTGAGCACCTAATATCAACAGGTGAAAAGCAACGCATTAAACCATCCCGCCTATCTTCTAGCGAAGTCATGACTAGATTGATTGCTTTTCATCAATCAGGTTACCGCGACTTTAAAACTTACTACACCAAATTTGTTTGCCAGTATTGGCGACATTATTCTCCTGATTTAGTTAGTTATACACGTATGTTGAAGTTGTTAGGCTACCTTACCCGCTCTATGTAGCTACTTAAAGCAGCGCTTTGATAAGCCAACAGGCATTGCATTTATCGATTCCACTTCTCTCAAGGTGTGTCACAACATGCGTATTCCTCGCCACCAAGTTTTCGTGGGAGAAGCCAAACGAGACAAAGGAACAATGGGCTGGTTTTATGGCTTTAAACTCCACCTCATCATGAATGATGAAGGTGGTTTACTAGCTGTAAAAGTGACAGCTGGGAATGTTGATGATAGACAGCCGGCATTAGATATGGTTGATAATGTTACAGGTAGTTTATACGCTGATAAAGGTTATATATCTGCAAACCTAAAAGCGGAACTTGCTGAGCAAGGCATTGATTTTATTACAGGACAACGAAGTAATATGAAACGTCAGCCAATATCATCTTGGGATAGAGCGATGTTATCAAAGCGTTTCATCATTGAAACAGTTTTCGACCAGCTGAAAAATATGGCTTAAATAGACCAGACAAGGCAACGCAGCTGCATCTCATTTATGGTTAATTTAATGGCTGGATTAATTGCCTATACCTTTCAGACTAAAAAGCCGAGTATAAAAGTGACTCGGCTTTAATTCTTATACAGATCTGAGGTTAGCTAGGTTCGAGAGAAACGCGATATAAAATCGCTTATATGGACTCCTCCTATTGCACAATACCCTTCGTTAATTTTGTCAGACTGCGTACTTATATGCGGGCTCATAATGAGGAGCTACCTCGGCCCTTTGATGTATTCGCGCCCTTGTGCCTCTTCTCCTACTCGGTGTTTTAACAC
>NZ_LKDX01000100.1:0-2946 GCF_001401795.1 Pseudoalteromonas sp. P1-26
CGAGTTGCGAGTTGCGAGTTGCGAGTTGCGAGTTGCGAGTTGCGAGTTGCGAGTTGCGAGTTGCGAGTTGCGAGTTGCGAGTTGCGAGTATACAAGGGTAAATTAATTGTTTTTATGTAAGTACATTAATTTACCTAGCATTTTACCAATTTCTTCACACTCATTTGTTATGAGTAAGTAGTTTTCCTTATGCAAGTAACCCAATTCAAAAGCAAGCATAACTTGTGTTTTGAGTTCACCGATGGAGCCTTTAGCTATAGAAAGGAAATGAGCTCTTTCTTTTTTAGAAAAGCGCTCATACCCTTCAGCGATGTTACTTGGAATTGAAACCGAGCAGCGACACATTTGATCTTTTAAACTAAAATCTTTGAGTAAATAAAAACTTCTATAAACTAAAAGACTTAATTGAAAAGATCTTTTCCATACATCTAATCTCTCGTAGTACATAGCCACTCCTTGGCATCAGTATCTGACTCGAATCTCGATTTTCGAATCTCGATTTTCGAATCTCGATTTTCGAATCTCGAATCTCGAATCTCGAATCTCGAATCTCGTATCTCGAATCTCGAATCTCGTATCTCGTTACTTCGAGTCGCTATTATTTATAACTCTCATACGCTTCTTTCATTCGCGCTAGGTTGCTATAAATATAACTTGAAGATAATCGGCCACGTTTGAGTATTGTTCTATCAAGGTTAATTTCAGTAATAGGTGCGTAACCCTGATTAAATACTAATACATTCTTAGTTCCAACTTGTGATTGCACACCCGAACGCCAGTTAGCAGAACCTTTAAGTTGACCAATTGGACTTACTTTCATGTCTTTACGTGGAGTAAGTGGAATATTAATGGCAACTCCAGCAACTTGTGCGTCTGAGTCTTGATAATAAATAGCTACATAACTATCACCAAACCAGAAGCGGCTTTCAAGTGCTACACCTGTGTCACCATAAAAATACTTACCAGCTACAGCATGGAAAGTAATATCTTGCTCAACCCAGTTATATTGGTATGTAAGTGTTTCGTACTCACGAGATGCGCGGTAATCTGCATAATCAAAATAAGCGATTTTAGCGCTCACTTTATGGCGGCCTTCAGGGCTTAACCAAGCTGTTTCGTTAATAATAGTTTTATAATCGAAGTAATCTTTAAAGAAGCCTATTTGTGTTTGGTTATAAAAACCATATGGCAATTTAAAGGTTTGATAAAGAGTTGCGTTTACAAGACCTTCTTGAATACTGTAAGCATCGAATGCACCATTATCTTTATAGTCATCGGTTTCGTATACGCCAGTTTGTGCGCTAACGTTAATACCACCGCCTTGCCACAGTGGCAAATCAACATTTGCTCTTAACCCTAAAGAGTAATCATATGTACCAAACTCTGTACCATAAGCAGATGAAAGAACAGGGCTAACAGTAACTCTTGGTTTAAAGTAAGGACTTGCCTCTGCTTTACCGGCCCATACTACACCTTCAGGAATATTCGCTTTACCGTGTTGCACATTTAGATCTGGGCTCACGCCTTGTTCGATAAATAAGCGGTAGTTATCAACTTTACCTTGTATAGCAATTAAAGGAATATCTGTTTTAGAAAGCTGAACATTAAAGTGCGTATTGGCACTCGTCACACTTTCAGCGATACGACCAAGTACCACACCAATTGCATCGATGTCATTGCGGTTGAATACTGAGTTTTCAAAGTTTACGAATACAGTATTCAGGTTATAACCAACTACAACATTTTCGAAGCCATCATTAAGTAGTGCCTCTTTTAAAACTGTTACTTGGCTATTTAAACTTGAGTTTGCTAGTTTTTGAGTAGTTTGTGTAGGTGCTTGTTTAACTGTAGCAACGGTCAGAGCTTTGTCTTGCTGTGCAAGCTCAGGCGCCATTGCTGTTTCAACAAAGTCTAGACCATTACTTTTAACTTTTGCTGTAGGCTTTGAACTTACAGGAGCAACATACGGCGCTGGCTCAACTGGTTTATAGTTATCTTTGGCTTCATCTGAGAAAGGTAGTTTAAAATCAACAGCCCAATAGGTATCTTCTTCAGAGCTATCTGTGCTGCTATAAAAGCGAGAGCTTAAAGTTAATTCACCAAAATCGTATAACCACTCTTTAGGTACCGTTACCCTTGCAGCTGCATTAAATGCTTCGCTATCATGCTCTGCTTGTAGTGCAAACCAGTCGAAAACTTGCCATTCAACCCCAGCAAATGCACCATCCATTTGCCCCAATGGTTGGTTACTGTCGCCAAAGCCCGCTGAAAACCTAAAATCCCATAGCTCTTTAGAGGCAACAGCATAATATGTTTGGTAAGCATTCGCCTTAGCGCGGCCACCAAAATCTCGCACACCAATCGCTACATTAAACCAATCTTTAGGAATATAAGGTATTTGATACTTAGCATTAAACGATAAGTCACGAATTTCAGAGTTCATACCAATAAATTTATTAGTATGAATACTATAAGCTGCCAGCATGCCCTGTATTTCAAACCCTTCGAATAAGCCTGCCGAAAACTTAAAATTATGGCCATCGACATAACGAATACCATTTTCATCGTTAGAATAACGAGCCTTAAATGCAGAAGGCGCAAGTTGATTATTATAACCGATAATACCATGGCCTTTTTCTACAGTTTCTGCATTGGGAGTGTTGATTAATCCTGTGAAGGCTGCAAAAGATTGGTAATTATTAACATTATCAGCCAGTGCAAGTGGTGAGCTTAAAGCTATTGCACTGCCTAAAAAGAGATTGAGTTTTGACATAACCTATTCCGAGTTAAAATTATAAAAATCCTTAAATTAGATTAAATATAACATTAGATGTGAGAAACGAGAAGTTAATAGCGAAGGTGCTAGGTGCTAGGTGCTAGGTGCTAGGTGCTAGGTGCTAGGTGCTAGGTGCTAGGTGCTAGGTGCTAGGTGCTAGGTGCTAGGTG
>NZ_LKDX01000101.1:0-2653 GCF_001401795.1 Pseudoalteromonas sp. P1-26
GCCAATTACTTGGCCGGTTAAATGGTCAACAAAATTGATCCACCCGAGAAAACCAATTACCGTTAATGTGTGCTATTAGTTACGCTTACCCTTGTTTAGCTTGTTTTTGAATAAACGACCAGCGAGCATCCTTAGGTAAGTAAAAACATTTTCTTTGGTGTAAAAGTCCACCATGTCGACATAATCACCCATTGTTGTGGTCAACTAATTCCGGACAGTGAATTAGTTGACCACAACACTACAAATGGAAACTTGACTGAAAAAGAACTCTTTCCTAGGCTTATTTTAGTATGACGCTAAGGTGAACTAATAGCAGTAATGAAAGAGAACAACTTTGAAACTAACTCAACCTTCAGTCCTTCAACAAACTTGCCTGACGTTCGCTTCTTAGAGCTCATTGAATCACTCTCAAAAGTAGCTGTTCAAGGCTACAATCGACATCGTGAAGTAATTTATTGGAATAAAGCAAGTACCTTTCTATATGGGTACACTCAAACAGAAGCTTTAGGAAAAAAACTAGAAGATTTGATCATCCCTCCTTCAATGAAAAAGGATGTCATTGAAGCACATAAAAATTGGCTTGAACACAACATTCCCATTCCATCATCCGAATTAACTTTACAAAATATTAAGGGTCAGCCGGTGCCTGTTTTTTCATCTCATGTTTTATTAAAAACTAGGGGAGATGAGTTTGAAATGTTTTGTTTAGATATTGATATTTCTGAGCAAGTATCTGTTCGTAAAGCTTTGGAAAAAATGGTGTCTTATGATCCAATAACTAACTGTTTGAATCGTTATTCCATCGAGTTAGTTATTAATGAGCTTATAACAAGCAGTATAAAGGACTTTTCTCTACTATTTATCGATATAGATCGATTCAAAGATGTGAATGATGTTTTCGGCTATGAATCGGGTGATGAATTACTCCTTAAAGTTTCTGAGCGCCTCTCTACCCCATTAGAAAAAACTGACTACATAGCTCGCTTTAGCGCTGATGAATTCATAGTTATTTTGAGTTCGGAGCCCTCATCAAATCATGAAAAATTAACTCAGCTTTTGATTGATTCATTTAATTCACCTTTAAAACTGCATGACCAACTGATTTTTACTTCAATTAGTGTCGGGATCTGTCGTTTTCCAAATGATGGAAAGTCAGTAAGAACTTTATTACAGTGCGCTGAAACCGCAATGTACGACGCCAAGGAAAATGGACGTAGTCAGTTTAGGATTTATAACAAAGCGATGAGCGATAGATCGCATTTTCAGATTGAGATATCACAGTACCTCAGAGAGTCACTAATACATGAAGAGTTTCACCTTGTATATCAACCCATCTACTGTGCTAAATCTGAAAAAATAGTTGCTTGTGAGGCCCTATTGCGTTGGGATTCTAATGCAAATAAAAACAATACTACTCCTAATACATTTATCCCCATTGCTGAAAAAGTCGGCCTCATGATCCCAATTGGTAACTTAATATTTCATATGGCCCTCAAAGAACTAAAAAAATGGCGTTCTAATGGTATAAATGATGTTCGTATGTTGATTAATATTTCAGGAAAGCAATTGCTCCAAAAGGAGTTCTTTTCACAGCTTTCTGAATTACTTGAAATATATGAACTTATCCCATCAGATATTGGACTAGAGCTAACAGAGCATGCCTTAATTGAAGCTGATGATGAACTTCTAAAAAACTTATCATTACTTCAAGTACAAGGTGTAGACATTGCTATTGATGATTTTGGGACTGGCTATTCATCTTTAAGTTACTTAAATAAACTCCCAGTTAACACGTTAAAGATCGATAAGTCGTTCGTAGACAATGCACCATACAGAAATAAAGATAGTGCCATATTTGAAGCTATTGTGGATGTTGCGCATAAACTAGATCTTTTGGTTATTGCTGAGGGAGTAGAAACAACGCAGCATGTTGAATACTGCAAGTCTAAAAATGTCGACATGCTTCAAGGTTATAGCTATTCGAAGCCATTATCTTCACAAAAGCTGGAAAGTTTTTTATTACCGTCTAAATCTTAAGTAGCCAGTAACACTACCCATTTGAACATTAGTTTGGAACGTGATTTTAATGAGTAGGTAGCGTATTTTACCTAGTACTCAATACGGCTTTTCCCTTCTTTTTTCGCTTTATATAGCAGTTTATCAGCTTGCTTTATCACATCTTTAATGGGCAATTTTTTATGTAACTCAACCACACCGGCACTAAATGTAAAATTCAACGCTTTATTACCATGGTTAATAAACATAGTTTTAACTCCACTTTGCAGCCTAACTAAAGCATTCTTAGCATCTATAACATTCACACCTTGAAACACAATAACGAACTCTTCGCCTCCAAAGCGAAAGATTAGATCTTCACGCCTAAGGAAAGTCTGAGCTATCTTTGAAAACCCCTTTAATACTTCATCACCTGCTTGGTGACCGTATGTGTCATTTATTGATTTAAAATTATCGAAATCAATAAAACCAATAGTCAAAGGCAAACTTTTTTGTACGTGGAGACTTATAGTTTTTTCAATAACATCAAAAAAATACCGACGATTATAAAGTTAGTGCATCATTCTTTCTGTAATTTCGCCTGAGCTGGAAAAGGTGCAGGTCAAAGTTTATCCTTTTGATTTACCGACCAAAGTAA
>NZ_LKDX01000102.1:0-2502 GCF_001401795.1 Pseudoalteromonas sp. P1-26
TGTAACCGTAACAGCAACCACACCTAGGCATGTTTTTGCAGATGGCCTAATTTATCACCACGTTTCAACTAACGAGGTGATTTATGAGTCGTACCCATCGCAGCCATGCTCAGTGGCTTGAGCTGTTCGAAGCATTTGAGCAAAGCGGTCAAACCCAAGCAGCATTTTGTACAGAACGAGATTTAAACCCAGCATACTTTAGCAAGCGTCGTCGTGAGCTGCTCGAACAAAACGATAACGGTTTTGTGCAAGCGCAACAAGTGATGCAGACGAACCATCATTCACTGACGCTAAATTATGGCGGCCTAGCACTTACCTTGCCGCTGCACGTTGAGCCACATTGGTTGGCGCAGTTAGTGAAGTCGCTTGCTGCATGAAAATGTTCGTAGAACCTTCGGCGATTTATTTGTATAAGCAGCCGGTTGATTTTCGGAAAAGTATCAATGGCCTCAGTGCCATTGTCGAAGCCGAAATGGAGCTGCCGGTGTTTAGCGGTGCGCTGTTTGTATTTTGTAATCGCCAGCGCGACAAAGTCAAAGCACTGTACTGGGATAAAACCGGTTTTTGCTTGTGGTACAAACGCCTTGAGAAAAACAAGTTTAAATGGCCGCGTAAGCTCAACGGTAGTGTGTTAAACCTGTCACCACAACAGTGGCAATGGCTACTTGAAGGCCTTGATATTACGCTCATGAAAGGCCATCAACCGCTGCATTTTAGCAGCACAATATGATCCTAAATTGCCTTATAAGGATCCTGCATAACAGCTGATGATCGAACACCAATCGGTCTAAGAGAACCCTTTAAAATAGCGGATTACAGCAGGTAGATGGGGTATAATGTGCCCCATGAAAACACACGATAAAAAGCCACTCCCAGATGATGTTGAGAGCCTGAAAAAAATGGTTCTCAAACTGCAATCTGAAAATCAAGGGTTACAGCAAAAGCTACGCCACATGATGGAGCAATGGCAATTATCGCTACAAAAGCGCTTTGCCGCGAGTACGGAAAGTTTACCTGGTCAAGGCTCGTTGTTTAACGAACTTGAAGCATTGCTTGAACCTGAAGTAGATGAAATCGCCGCTGACGCAACCATTACTTACACGCGTAAGAAAACACGCCGGCCAAGCATTGATGCTTCATTGCCGCGTGAAGACGTGCTTCACGATATTCCTGACGAAGATAAAGTCTGCGATTGCTGTGGCCATGACTTGCACCGTATGGGTGAAGAAACCAGCGAAGAGCTTGAATTTATTCCGGCGACCATTAAAGTGCTGCGCCACGTGCGGCCGAAATACAGCTGCCGCTTATGTGAAAAGCACGGCACTGAAACGACCATTAAAATCGCACCGGTGCCGCTAAGCATTTTACCAAAGAGCATTGCCAGCCCAAGCTTACTTGCACAAATTATCAGCGCCAAGTTCCAGTTTGGCTTACCGCTTTATCGCCAAGAAGCCTTATTTAAGCAGTTCGGTATTGAACTGAATCGCCAAACCATGAGCCGTTGGCTCTTAAAAGTGAGTGAAAAGCTCAGGCCGATATACCAGCGAATGCATGACATACTACTTGAGCAACCGATGCTGTGGGCGGATGAGACGACGGTGAACGTGCTCGATGTCGATAAATCCAAGTGTTACATGTGGGTGTATGGTTGTGGCACCGACAAACCTAAACCCGACGGATCACCCAATATCGTTTTGTACGACTACCAAGATGGTCGTGGCAGCTCACATCCAGTTCACTTTTTGCAAGGCTACCAAGGCCCGTTGCAAGTGGACGGTTATCAAGGCTATGAGAAAACCGATGCACAGCTTGCTGGTTGTTGGGCGCATGCACGGCGTAAGTTTATTGAAGCCAAGGCCGTACAAGGCAAAAATAAAACCGGTAAAGCTGACCAAGCGTTGAGTTTTATCCAAAAGCTCTATGGTATTGAACAGCGCATTCGCGACTACACCATTGAAGCCAAGCATGCAGCCCGGCAAGAGCTGTCGCTGCCAATCATGAATAAACTTAAAGACTGGCTCGACAAGTCAGCACTTAGCGTCAATAACCAGTCGCTGCTCGGTAAAGCCATTCATTACACGCTCGGGCAATGGAGCAAGTTACAGGTATATTTAGCCAACGGTGCTGTCGCTATCGACAACAATCGTGCAGAACGCGCCATTAAACCGTTCGTTATTGGCCGCAAAGCTTGGCTGTTCTCAAAATCACGCGGTGGTGCACAAGCCAGCGCCATACTCTATAGCGTGGTTGAAACCGCCAAAGCCAACGGCCTCATGCCGGTGGATTACCTCATGGCTCTGTTCAAGCAATTGCCACTGATAAGCGATGGCGATGATCTGGACCATCTGCTACCTTGGAATATCTCATTAAGCGTTAATACGGCGGCAACGGAGTAAAACTGATCAGCCCTAGCGCCAATTACTTGGCCGGTTAAATGGTCAACAAAATTGATCCACCCGAGAAAACCAATTACCGTTAATGTGTGCTATTAGTTACGCTTAC
>NZ_LKDX01000103.1:0-2360 GCF_001401795.1 Pseudoalteromonas sp. P1-26
GCTGCCCGCCGTGTCAGTGGATGCGCATTATAGGGATGCGAAGAATTAACGCAAGCACTTTTTGAAGGTTTTTTTGATTATTTTCAAATCATTCAGATACCCACCAAATGCAAACACGTTACCCACAAACACCTGTGGATAACTGATGTTTTTTAGCAGAATAACTAAACTCTCCTCGCTTGTTATGGTAACTTGCGCCGCAGATTTTCCACTCGCTCACAAGGCAAGAAAAATGACAGACATTATAAATAGTATAAGTGGTCTCCTTTGGGGTCACATTCTGGTTTACCTTTTAATAGCTGCGGGGCTATTTTTCACTCTTCGACTCGGTTTTATTCAATTCACTCAATTCCCACATATGATCAAAGTAATGTTTCAGAGCCGCCAAGGTTCTGGCGATGGCATTTCTTCATTCCAAGCATTTTGTACTTCTTTAGCTGCGCGAGTAGGTACGGGTAATATGGCAGGTGTTGCCGTTGCACTTTATTTAGGCGGTGCCGGGGCAATTTTCTGGATGTGGCTTATTGCTTTAATAGGTATGGCGACAAGTTTTGCCGAGAGTACTCTTGCTCAGGCATATAAAACCGTCGATGAAGATGGCAACTTTCGCGGTGGCCCTGCTTATTATATGGAATATGGTTTGGGCAAACGTTGGATGGGTGTGATCTTTTCTCTTTGCCTTATTCTTGCTTTTGGCTTGGTATTTAATGCTGTTCAATCAAACTCTATTGCTGCTGCATTTAATGTTGCGTTTGGTATTCCAAACTATGTTGTAGGTATCGGCTTAGTATTAGGGTCAGGCATTATTATTTTTGGTGGCTTAAAAACTATTTCACGTTTTGCAGAAATGGTTGTGCCATTTATGGCGCTGGCTTATTTGTTAGTTGCACTTTATGTGTGTGCCATGAACTACGATTTATTACCTGACGTATTTATGCATGTTATTAATAGTGCCTTTGGTATCGAGCAAGCGGGTGCGGGTGCAATAGGTTATGGTGTAATGCAGGCTATGATCCAGGGTATTAAACGTGGCCTATTCTCTAATGAAGCTGGTATGGGTAGCGCTGCAAATGCTGCTGCAACGGCAACACCTAACCCACCGCACCCTGCCTCACAAGGTTATGTACAAATGCTCGGCGTATTTGTAGATACAATTATTATATGTACTGCAACTGCAGCCCTTATTTTATTATCACAACAGCTTATACCTAATTCAGGTGTAACTGGCATTGCGTTAACACAAGCTGCCCTTGAAGAACACGTTGGTAGTTGGGGTGCGATATTTGTTGCGATTGCAATTTTGTTTTTTGCATTTACCTCGATAGTTGCTAATTATTCTTATGCCGAAACCAATTTATTGTTCTTAGAGCATAACCATGCTTCGGGTATGTTGATATTCCGATTATTGGTACTTGGTATGGTGATGTTTGGTGCGCTTGGGGAATTGCCACTCGTATGGACCCTTGCCGATGTTTCGATGGGTTTAATGGCTATTGTTAACGTCATCGCTTTATTTATGTTATCGGGCGTCGTTATTTGGCTCGCGAAGGATTACAACACACAACGTAAGGCAGGTAAATTACCTACTTTTGATCCTTCGCAAAACAAAAAGCTAGATCAAACCATTCCTAAAGGCGCATGGCGTAAATAATCTAGTTAAGTAAATTCTTATTTAGGGAGCGTTTGTGCTCCCTTTTTTGTATTTGCTAACTTTTCAAAAACAGACAATATGAATGTAATTTGTTGCTCGTTAAGTTTGGACTCAAGCTCAGTAACAAGCTGAGCTTTAATTTGCGCTTTTAATGCTTGTTTTTGTTCTGCGGTTAGTAATGGCTGCGATTGTTGCTGATAAGATTGCACAGCAGTGAGCATATCCATCAGCACGTCATTATCAAAATCGGTTAGCGCTGCTTTGGCATTACTAATGGCTTGTTCTGATTTATCGAAGACAGTCGATACTTTATCGACAAGCACGCTCACCTCATGAATTTTCAGTACATCGTTAATGTTCGACATAATAATCGCAACAGGAATGAGTACTAATGAGATCGCTAGACAAAGCCCAAATACGGCGCCTACCCAAAACTGATTTAAGCCACGTTTAAATTGCTCCATTACCTTTCCTTGATCCTATTTATTGATTAAAACTTGAAACGCGTTAGCTGTTTTAAAAAGACTAAGGAAACTATAAAGCTATTTTGGCAATAAAAAAATAATTTGATGAGATTATAAAAAGAAATATAAATGAAATAGAGAAGAGGTATTTTATGTAAATGGTGCCCGGGGCCGGACTTGAACCGGCACGCTGTTACCAGCGAGGGATTTTAAATCCCTTGTGTCTACCAATTCCACCACCCGGG
>NZ_LKDX01000104.1:0-2147 GCF_001401795.1 Pseudoalteromonas sp. P1-26
AGCCAAACTGACCAGCCAACCAAGAAAAATAAATATAGTTGTGAGCTTTATACTTTTAGGTTTATCCATAACCATCCTATACACATAACGCCCGCATAATGGGCAATAACACGTAGGCTAAAATTGGAGCGAAGCGACTGAGCCTATGTGTTATTGTCCCAGCGAGCCCGCGAGCGAGTTAATGCGATTGTTATGCATCTACTTGCGTTTATACAACAACCCCAACGAGCCTTTTTTCCATGGCTCGGAGTAAAAATCTCCAACTTTTAACGCTGTATAATTTTTCTTAGATACATCGAGTTTAAGAGTTTTTCCGTTATCTACTGTTTTTATGAAGACATAGTAACTCGTTCCAGCTTTTGTGCTTTCATAAGTGTCTAGCTTTACAACAGAGCCGCTTAACTGAAAATCAGATTGGGGGCCAATGAAATTATTGAACCCTAGAACAAAGCCTCCACTCATAAGGAGGAGCATTGCAGCAACAACAGTCGTTAGTATAATTCCTTTCAATTCTCCAGATTCGCGGCGAAGGTTTGGGATTCTTTTAAAGTAAACGTAGAAGCAAATAATAACGATAGGAACTGACAAATACTTAAACGCCCATACAAATGACGAATTTAATACTGTTTCGTACATCAGCAGGGGAACTATCGAGATGACCATAAATAGGCCGAATGACTTATCTCCGTGCTTTTTTAAAAAATACTCCAATCTCAAATTCCTTTTATGCATAACGCCACAATATGGGGCGCGAAAAATCTTGGCTATAATAGGAACAAAGTGACGCAGCCAAGCTTTTTGCGTCCCATTCATTATTGCTTTGTTATGTTTCGTGCATATTTTCACAAAAACTCTTAGTATATTTAAACCCTTTACTTACTTGAGCTGAATCACCTAACGTAAATAACGCACCATCTTCAATGATTACATCAAATTTTATAGTTAAGTTTTGAGCTAAGGTAACACCTAAATTTTTTGCCCGCTTCCTAATTTGAGCAAAATCAGCTTTAAAATGGCAAGTTAACTCACCACAGCAGTATGTATGATTTTTTAAAAAGCTTAATTTCACCGTTACCAGAGAGTTTAAATTACTTAATGAAGTAACTTGCACCCCATAATTATTTTCGAAATCTTTGCCCGTAAAATAGTTTACGAATAAGTCATTAATGGTTGCGACTTCAGGTTGCATAATTTTTTCAAGAAACATAACGCCCCATTCAGGGGCTTTTAATTGTTGGCTAAAATAACGAACGCAGTGAGGAAAGCCAACTATTAAAAGTCCCGCACTGCAATGGCTTGTTATATTGCAGCTACGCCATAATAGATCATGATTATTGCCATAGACGCTGCTACTAGTGGTGAATATAAATATACCAACCATTTACGCAAAGCTGAAACCTGACCGTTGCGATAAATTTTATAGCTTTTAATTGAGTAATTAATAACTGCAACAATACAAGCTAGAAAGCTAATTGCAGCTAAACCCGACCAAATATTCGGAATAGCGAAAGAAAGCATAATAACCCAGAAGATATAGGCAAAATAGATCACTTAGCTAGATTCCTTTCACAAAATTTCAATTGCAATATAACGCTTTGCTAAGGGGCAATTAACAGTTGGATATACTTACGCGAAGCGCCAAGCCAACTGTTAATTGTCCCAGTGAGTGTACGAACGAACTTTAGCAACTTGTTATATTTCATAGCATTGCCTTTAACATTGTTGCTATTGCAGCTTTTTTCTGCGGATCAGTTGCTTCTTCGAATATCTTTACTAAATGAGGAGTCACATGCTTTTTTTCTTTATTGGACATTAAAAATGAATCGTCAAACCAAATTTGATTATCGCTATCAAGCATAAGCGTAAAAGCATCATTATCACTCTTTACGATGAGTCCAATCACTTCGCCCTCTACAAAGGTTCCCTCATAGATCAAGTTGCTTTTTATAGCTGAAACTCTTGGGTTCATCTCACTCTTAGCCATCGTGGCGCTAACAAAAAACAATGAAATTACTAGAGTCCAAATCTTCGACTTCACCGACTCACCTTGATTGAAATATAACATTTTAGTATTTATGCGACACGCAGTTTGTGTTGCATAATCGCTTGTTGGACTGAGCCGCTACCTGCTCGGTGTGTCAGAGTTG
>NZ_LKDX01000105.1:0-1964 GCF_001401795.1 Pseudoalteromonas sp. P1-26
GCGAGATGCGAGATGCGAGATGCGAGATGCGAGATGCGAGATGCGAGATGCGAGATGCGAGATGCGAGATGCGAGATGCGAGTTATCATAGGCGCGATTTTATATCGCGCAATATAAGAAGATAACGCGGGAAATAAATTTCACGCCTACACCACCGTAGGCGTCACGCTTGCTTGGCGCGTCTGACATACTGCGCCCAACCCACAAATAAATGCATAACCAAAATTGATCTTCAAACTGAAAGCTGACAGCTCCTTAAACTTTCGGCACTAAAGTACCTCCTACATGCATTACCAACAAACGCCACCGTTCATCTGTAAACTAACCGCTGAAAGCTGACAGCTCCTAAAATTTTACGCCTATATTAAAACGTAGGGACGGCTCTGGCCTTGAATAGCTTTTCGCTCGCCCATTGCTCTATAAGTCAATAACTTCTATTCTAAAACCTCGCTTAAAGATCAGGAGTTTATTATGCATATAAAACACCACGGAGCGGTGAAAGGCGTAACAGGGTCTTGTCACCAGCTATTTATTGATGACACAAATTCTGTACTTGTTGATTGTGGGCTATTTCAAGGAGAAGACAGTAAACAAAACTTAGCAATTGAGTTTGATATATCAACAGTAAAAGCGCTGATTGTCACACATTGCCATATAGACCATGTTGGTCGCATACCCTATCTACTTGCAGCTGGTTTTAAAGGGCCTATTTTCACCTCGGCTGCCACCGCCAAGCTATTGCCTATGGTGATTGAAGATGCTTTAAAAGTGGGTGTAACTCGCGATGAAGCAATGATCCGCACTTGCTTAAAGTTACTAAAACAACAAATTGTCTCTCTCGATTTCAATACATGGTACTGCATTCCCGAAGGAGTGGGCTTTAGCCCCGAAAAAGTAGCCCCAAGTGATCAAAATTCATTATATAAAATCCGCCTGCAACGTGCCGGGCACATTTTAGGCTCTGCCTATGTTGAAATTGAGCTAGGTAAAAAGCCAAATACGCATAGAGTGGTATTTTCTGGTGATTTAGGTGCGCCTTACACACCCTTATTACCAACGCCTAAACCGCCTTACCGCGCCGATACATTAGTTATTGAGTCAACCTATGGTGATAAAAACCATCAAGGTCGTAAAGAGCGCGTAGCCGTTCTTAAAAAGATTATAGAACGTGCCGTAAGCGATAATGGCGTTGTACTCATACCCGCTTTTAGCATTGGCCGAACTCAAGAGCTGCTCTATGAGTTTGAACAGCTCATTCACTCTGCAAGCAAACGTTCATTGTGGCATAAACTGCAAATTATTGTAGATTCGCCAATGGCAGCCAACTTTACAAATGAATATTTACACTTCAAACAGCTATGGGATAACGAAGCAAAAAAACGCGTAAAACAAGGTCGCCACCCGCTCGACTTTAACCAACTACACACCATTGATAGCCATCAAGAGCACCTTGCCTTGGTTAACTTTTTAGCCTCAAAACAACAGCCAGCTATAATCATCGCCGCCAGCGGTATGTGTAATGGCGGCAGAATAGTTAATTACCTAGAGCGGTTTTTGCCCGACAAAACAACCGATGTCATTTTTGTTGGCTACCAAGGGCAAGGAACTTTAGGCCGAGAAATTCAAAAATACGGCCCACGCGGCGGCTATGTATTTATCGATAATCAAAAAGTAATGATTAAAGCACAAATTCATACCATTAGCGGCTACAGTGCCCATGCAGATCAAAAAGGATTAATCAGATTTGTTACCGGCATGCGTAAAAAGCCAAGTTTAATCAAAATCGTCCACGGTGATGAGCAAGCCAAACAAGCACTAGCAGAAAAGCTTAAAGCAGAGTTAGGCGAAAGAGTAGAGATAGTGGTTAGTGAGTAACGAGTTGCGAGTTGCGAGTTGCGAGTTGCGAGTTGCGAGTTGCGAGTTGCGAGTTGCGAGTTGCGAGTTGCGAGTTGCGAGTTGCGAGT
>NZ_LKDX01000106.1:0-1455 GCF_001401795.1 Pseudoalteromonas sp. P1-26
TTGCAGCGTTACCGAAGCCAAGGTCTACAATTCGTTGTTCACGGGAATACAGGCAGCGAGCCAATTAATAAAACTCCAGATAGGCTTAAGCAGCAAGTTCAGTCGCTGATCCGCGAGAAATACTATGATCTGAATCTATTGCACCTCGCCGAGATGCTTGAGGCTCACGAACACATTGTTGTTAAGCGCGAGACACTGCGTAAGTGGGCACATGATATCCATCATGTAAAACGAGCCAAGCGTAGGCGTAGCCGTGTCCATAAACGCAGAGAACGGATGGAAGCACCAGGGCTAATGCTGCAAATGGACGGCAGTACACATCGCTGGTTCGGTGATAAAAAGTCGTGCTTAATCGCTATGATTGATGATGCTAACAGCGATATCCATGCAGAGTTTTTTCCGTCAGAAACGACTGAAGGGTGTATGAAAGTTATGCGCTCAGTTGTTGAGAAATTCGGCGTGTTTAAAACTCTATATGTTGATAGAGCTGGCATCTTTGGTGGTCCTAAACGTTGCAATTTCTCTCAGATGCAACGGGCCTGTGAGGAGTTAGGAATTGAAATCATCTTTGCTAGTTCTCCTCAAGGAAAAGGTCGTATTGAACGTGCCTTCGATACTCTACAAGACAGGTTGATACCGGAGTTACGGCTCAACAATATTACTGACATGACGGGCGCTAATAGCTACCTCCAACACGTCTTCATCCCGCAGTTCTGGCGTAAAAACCTGATGGTAAAATCTAAAACATCAGACACCGAATATACGCCTGTATCACGCTACACCAATCTTGATGATATCTGCATCACCAAGGTCTACCGGAAGATCCGTAACGACCATACGTTTAGCTTCAGGGGAAAACTCTACTTCATCGACTCACCGCTTAAGCACTCAATCACAAACCAAAAAATCGAAATTCGTACGGGTAAAAATAAGCGGTTCGATGCGTACTTCGCCGGACGAAAACTACAGGTAACCGAAGTAACGGAGCCTGAAAAGCTATCCTCGGAAGACTATGAGCTCCAGAAGAAGCTTGATGTATTGGCTCTGGCTGAAAAGCTAGGAAATGTGGCAGAAGCTTCCCGCCTAAGTGGTGTCTCCCGCGATACTATTTACCGCCATCGTAAGCTGATAAAACAAGGTGGAATCGAATCGCTAAAACGTCAGGAAACGCCAAATCTTCACCACAAAAATCGTACAGACAGAGCCATTGAGGAAGTCGTCATCGAATTCTCACTAGCTAACCCACACATGGGACAATCCAAAGTGTCAAGGCTGCTCAAGTCTGAAAGAAACGTCGACATACATGCTAGCGGCGTTCGCAATATCTGGCTAAGGGAAAATATGAATACGACTGCGTTACGGTTAGCAAAACTTGCCGAAGCTCGGCAACATTGATAGTGTGATTACGTCAAAATCGCTTGGTACTTATACCGTCAGTATCCCTTGGTAATCACA
>NZ_LKDX01000107.1:0-1381 GCF_001401795.1 Pseudoalteromonas sp. P1-26
AGGTGCTAGGTGCTAGGTGCTAGGTGCTAGGTGCTAGGTGCTAGGTGCTAGGTGCTAGGTGCTAGGTGCTAGGTGCTAGGTGCTAGGTGAACAAGATTTTATTGGGGGTGGAATAAAGCAAGTGGTTAAAAGCAATTAACTAACTTCTAACCACTAAAGCCTGATATCTAACTTCTGAAGTCTTATATCTATCGACTGATACCTGACCTCTGATATCTAATATCTTCTTTTTAAACAGCTTTTAAATGTCGCTCTGCTGGCGCTACCATTTCAGCTACGAAATCTGTAAATTCTTCACCTAAGTTTTCGTCACGCATGCTGTATTCTACAATCGCTTTTAAGTAGCCAAGTTTGTCACCGCAGTCGTGAGCACGACCACTCATGTGGAATGCCTCAACGATTTCGTGCTTCATTAACTCATCGATAGCATCGGTAAGCTGAATTTCGCCACCTGCACCCGCTGGTGTTTTAGCAAGTAATGGCCAAATCGCTTTAGATAGAACGTAACGCCCAACAACGGCTAAATTAGATGGCGCTTCTTCAGCTTTAGGCTTTTCGACCATGGTTTTGATTGGTGCACTTTCGCCTGCATTAATTTTCACGCCACCGATATCTGCAATACCATATTTATGTACGTTTTCTTGTGGTACTGGCTCAAGCATGATTTGGCTTGCTTTAACTTCATTAAAGCGCTTGATCATAGCTGCAATGTTTTCGGTTTTTTGATCTGCTGTGTAGCTATCTAAAATTACGTCTGGCAGTACAACAACAAAATCGTCATCACCCACGATTGGTTTTGCACACATAACAGCATGGCCTAATCCTTTAGCCTCGCCTTGGCGTACGTGCATAATGGTTACATCAGCTGGGCAAATAGAACGCACTTCTTCAAGCAAGGTACGCTTTACACGTTTTTCGAGGGTTGCTTCGAGCTCAAAGCTCGTATCAAAGTGGTTTTCTATAGCATTTTTAGAGCTATGCGTAACCAATACAACTTCTTTAATACCCGCAGCAACACATTCGTTTACTATATATTGAATAAGTGGTTTATCAACCAGCGGCAGCATTTCTTTAGGAATAGCCTTTGTCATCGGTAACATACGCGTACCAAGGCCTGCAACAGGAATGACAGCTTTCATAATGTTTAGTCCCTTAATTGTAGTGATAAGAATAAATAATTACAAAGTATGAGTTATTAACTCATTTTGCGCAATAGTAAAAAAAGATTTATAACCAAGTTAGCAGTAATAATATTGACGGAGGATGAACAAGAACCGATAGATTCTAGGATTTAGGAGCTAGGAGCTAGGAGCTAGGAGCTAGGAGCTAGGAGCTAGGAGCTAGGAGCTAGGAGCTAGGAGCTAGGAGCTAGGAGCTAGGA
>NZ_LKDX01000108.1:0-1307 GCF_001401795.1 Pseudoalteromonas sp. P1-26
TGTGAACTACTCGCGCCTAAAGGCATCGAGCTTCCAAGATAATAGCCTAAGCTACTAACCTTTCTTTTTTGACGCTTCGTTGGACACCGCTAGTCGAGCTTTTGACTCGGCTAGTCTTACGATTGCCTCCACGTCCACTATCTGCCTGAGTTATTAGAACTCCATCGCCAGACAACACCGTTCCAGTGTCTAATATTAGGTTAATTGCCCGTTTCTTTATGACCTTTGATGCGTTGTTATCTGCATTGTCAGTATTGCCACAGTTACCGCACACAAATAGCTCTTGTGATTTACGGTTGTCGGGGTGAGTGTGATCGCATTCAGCGCACTCCTGACTGGTATGCGGGGCGGGTATTTTGAAGACGGCTTTTCCTGCTTGGTAGGCCTTGTATTTGGTGTAAATCTCTATGATGTGCCAGCCAACGTTTAAAATAGACTTGTTTAGCCCAGCCTTTTGTTTGGCTTTGTTTGACACATACCGACCTTGTTCATCCTGCTTCGCCTTTGGCTTGCGCGTCATGCTTGAGGTTCGTAAAGCCTCGAACACTATAACCTTAGCCTTGCTTTCGATTAACGAACGACTTGTTTTATGTGCAAAATCGTTTCGAATATTCGCCTTTTTAGCATGGTGCGTAGCAATGCGATGTTTGGTTTTGTTTCTTCGGCTAGAGCCTTTTTTCTGGCGTGATAACTTGCGTTGAAGTCGCTTGATATAGCGGTCAGCTTTGGTCATGTTCGATTTCTGGTTTTCGCAGAAATCGAACGTTATAGAGCCTGCGTGAACAGGAATTGCCACGCCACGATCTACACCAATAGTATGTTCTTCCAGATATTTTTTGGTTGAACCCTGCAAGAATTCCAAATGTTCAGCATTGCTAGGAAGTTCTTCTTCGCTATTGCCGTCTTCATAACAGAAAGATACATAATATTGACCACGCTCTTTGCGCACATATAGCGAGTTTGGGCTCTCGAACTTGCCATGCGCTTTAAAGGATAAGTAACCAATATTATTAGTCTTCGTGCCGATAAATAGTCGTAAGTTTCCATCTTCGCAACGTTCGAAGCTGAACACCTCACGAGTAAGATAGATGCTACCTCGGTCAGTTTTAGGTTTGCGCTTAGGTCGCCCACACACGCCTTTCATGAATTTTTGGTAAGTCTGATACCAGTTAACCGCACTGTTTCGGATAATCTGACTAGGGCATCGAGATAGCCAAGGGGTTAACTCCTTCGACTTGAATTGTGATGTTTTCTGGTCAATTGGGGCATAAGTGCCCGTTGGGTAGTATTTACGTGCAAAGGTGCGG
>NZ_LKDX01000109.1:0-1297 GCF_001401795.1 Pseudoalteromonas sp. P1-26
TGCGGGCTCATAATGAGGAGCTACCTCGGCCCTTTGATGTATTCGCGCCCTTGTGCCTCTTCTCCTACTCGGTGTTTTAACACGCCAGGCACTTTACAGGCTATCAAGGGTGGGTCTAACCGCTTAACGCAGGTTCTTGGTCAATACTGTTGTTTCTGTTATTGAAGGCTAAATATTAATTGGCTAGTAAACTGGGTTCATAACTCGTGCCCTTTTTCAGCATGGCATACGCTGTCCTAACTGTTTTATTTGCTAATGCAATGGCTGCACACTTCACACCGCGTCTTTCAACTAATTCTTTGAGCCATTGTTCTTTTTTCGTTTTTGGTTCTCGATGCTTTAGCTGACTGATGACCGCTCTGGCTCCCAGAAACAAGTGACTCCGTAATGTTATCTCGCCACGGTATTTGGCTATATGACCTATTCGCACTTTTCCACCACTTGAGTGTTGGCGAGGGGTGACACCAACATTGGCTGCCGCATTGCGTCCGCTCGTAAAATGGGTTGTGTCACTTAAGCTTATTAATAAACCAACCGCTGTGATAGGCCCGACACCCTCAAGTGCCAGTAAGCGTTCACATTGCTCATCTTGTTTTACCAAACCTGTCAGTAACTCATTTAATGTTTCTTTTAATGTTGATTGCGCTTTAAATAATTCATAGCACTGAGCTAGACACTGCCTTAAACCAGCGGTTAAACCATTATCGCTATCTTCTAAAATCTCAGGAATAGCTTGCCTAAACGCGCATTCTGATTGCTTGATTACAATCCCAAATTCAAGTAACAAGCCTCTGATTTGATTAGCCAATTGCCGTTTCTGCTTTTCAGCTAACGCACGCATTCGCTCTATCGATTGTAGACTTTGCTGTGCTTGCGTCAGTGATTTACACGGGCGAACATTGGGTGAGAAAGAAGCCGCAGCTATTGCAATAACATCATTTGCATCCGTTTTCTGGCCAACTCTAAATGCTTTGACAAATCGAGGGTCTAGAATCACGACTTCATGACCTGCACTACGCGCTTTGCGTGCCCAATAATGAGCACCGCCGCATGATTCCATAACAACTTTACAGCGAGGTGACGTAGTGAGTATGGTCAATAGTTCTTTTCTGCTCACCGCTTTATTACTTTGTAGTTTTTGATGAAGAAACTTACCGACTTGAAAAACATTTTTTGCCAAGTCGATGCTAATTAGGTTAAATTTTGACATGTATGGATTCCTTATTGGTAAAAGTAATTGTCCAATTTCTTTATACCGTACTCACTATATTTGGGGGAGGAGTCCATACATCTCCTA
>NZ_LKDX01000110.1:0-1293 GCF_001401795.1 Pseudoalteromonas sp. P1-26
GAGGGCGTTCAGAATTCTGTGTCAGCCTAAATTGCTAAATATCTAGCACGCCATCTAACCTACCTTCGAAGTGAATGGCTAATTGCGACAATGTCAGGTTCCAACTGTGGATTGGCATTGTCCATTTCTTCGAGGCGTTCAATATGCCTGCATACAATAATTTCATCAAGCTATTTTCATTCGGGAATGCGCCTTTAGTTTTGGTCAATTTCCTAAACTGGCGGTGAACCGCCTCGATAGCATTGGTGGTATAAATGGCTTTTCGCACGTAATCTGGGTACTTGAAGTAAACCGACAGGTTCGTCCATTTACGACGCCAAGAGTCGATAACAATGGGATATAGCTTGCCCCATTTATCGTCTAGCTCATCCAGTGCTGCTTCTGCGGCATCTTTAGTTGCTGCACGATAAACGGGTTTTAAGTCAGCCATAAAGGCTTTTTGGTGCTTAGAGGCTACGTACTTCATCGAGTTACGAATTTGATGAATAACGCACTGTTGAACCTCTGTTTCAGGATAGATAGTGCCAATGGCTTCAGGGAAACCTTTTAGTCCATCAACACAGGCGATTAAAATATCGGATACGCCACGATTATGTAAATCGGTCAGCACTGATAACCAGTAGTTAGCACCTTCGCTTTCTGATACGTAGAGGCCAAGTAATTCTTTACGGCCTTCAATATTAATACCCAGCACAGTATAAACCGCTTTGCTAACGTAGCGACCATTTTCCTTGATTTTATAGTGAATAGCGTCAAGCCAGATAAATGGATACAACGCATCAAGACTGCGAGATTGCCACGCTTTAAGCTCTGGTATTAGCTGGTCAGTCACAGCGGTTATTGTGGCTTCTGATACTTCAATGCCATACATTTCTTGAATGTGACTGCGAATATCACGATAGCTCATGCCTAACGCAAACATAGATAGGACTTTTTGGTCAATTTCTGGTGTTAACTTAGTTTGGTTTTTCTTAACGAGTTGCGGTTCAAAGGAGCCAGCGCGGTCTCTTGGTGTTTCAAGTTCAAATTGACCTACAGATGATTTAACGGTTTTCTTGCTAGTGCCGTTCTTACGGTTTGGTTGCAGATCAGCTTCTAGATGCTGCTCTAGCTCTGCTCTGAGTGCAGCTTCAGTTAATTGTTTAATTAGCGGTGTTAAAACACCATCTTCACCAGTTAACCCTTTACCAGATTGAAGTTCAGCTAATGCTTTGTTGAAGTCGAAAGATTGAGTCATGTGTCACTCCTGTTTTCTTAATATTACTGAAATGACACAGATTTCTAAACACTACC
>NZ_LKDX01000111.1:0-1236 GCF_001401795.1 Pseudoalteromonas sp. P1-26
TTACTTTGGTCGGTAAATCAAAAGGATAAACTTTGACCTGCACCTTTTCCAGCTCAGGCGAAATTACAGAAAGAATGATGCACTAACGTATTCTCGTTAGCAATTAACTCTGGGCCTTCAGTTAACTCAAAAGTAGCCGTTGCATTGAGGGTGCTTAGCTCTTGCTTTAAGTTTAGCTCTTTAAGTTTTGCCCTTACATTTGGCAATAATTTATTGCCGCTTATAACATTCGTGTTGAGGTTTACTTTTGCTTGTTCCACAGCTTTTTTTTGAAGTAGATGCTCGATTACTTGTGCGTCGTACTCAGTGGTGTTACTTAGCGTTAAATTGACACTAACTTTTTCTGCACCATAAGCACTCCCGAGTGCATGGAATACAATCGATAGAAAAACCCCATTTGCTAGCGCTTTCAATGAATTCATTAAAACAATCTCCAATAGCTAAAACTATATTAATCATTTCATGAATTTCATTTCGCGCAGATGTTAAAAACAAAACTAAATATCAATTTTTTACAATAGGTTATGAAAAAATCTCATTGTATTTTTTATATTCTTACAAACCTGCATTCAATAATTTATACTTTTAACTTTGAAGGAGGATTTATGAAATTTGTATTTTTACTAGTCATTTTAGTATTGAGCCATAGTGCTCATGCAGCTGATACTGTGAGAGTTATCAAGTTTAAAACTATCGGCCTCACAGTAAATGAATACAACATTGTAGATTTGATACATAAAGAAGCAGCTGAAAAGCTCGGCGCTTATTTCATTATTAGCAATTCACAAGCAGGTGTATCAAGCTATAGCGAGAAGGCCCGCATTTTACGTCCGATATCGGTAAGTATTGTTGACTATAAAATCGAAGATAGTGAAATAATAGCGACCATACGCTATGAACATGCAGCTTTAGAGGTTGTAACGGAGAACTATAAGTTATACATGAGGAACAAGAAAGATATCGGAGAATTGGAAAACGATAAGATAATTGAATTTTGCCAAAAATTCTCATCAAACTCTTTAGAAATCGAGAACATTCTCTCTAACTCAGAACTTAACGATTCAACAGCCCCTTCAAAGGATGATGAGCTCCTAACACTATCAAAAGAGTCTGACTCTATAAGTCAGTTATTAATAAATGAATGTAATTTATCTAAACTCACCGAGAAAACCCCGTGATCAGAACAAAGTGATGTCGCGGGGATGAATAGGTGTCACCCCTGCTCTTGGATATATT
>NZ_LKDX01000112.1:0-1186 GCF_001401795.1 Pseudoalteromonas sp. P1-26
ATGGCAAAAGAAAAGTTTGAACGCGTAAAACCGCACGTAAACGTTGGTACAATCGGCCACGTTGACCACGGTAAAACAACTCTAACAGCAGCAATCACTAACGTACTTGCAAAAGTATATGGTGGTGTAGCTAAAGACTTCGCATCAATCGATAACGCTCCAGAAGAGCGTGAGCGTGGTATCACAATCTCAACTTCACACGTTGAGTACGATACTCCAACTCGTCACTACGCACACGTAGACTGTCCAGGACACGCCGATTATGTTAAAAACATGATCACTGGTGCTGCTCAAATGGACGGCGCAATCCTAGTAGTTGCTGCGACTGACGGTCCTATGCCACAAACTCGTGAGCACATCCTACTTTCTCGTCAGGTTGGTGTACCTTACATCATCGTATTCATGAACAAATGTGACATGGTTGACGACGAAGAGCTACTTGAGCTAGTTGAGATGGAAGTTCGTGAACTTCTTTCTGAGTACGACTTCCCAGGTGATGACTTACCACTAATCCAAGGTTCAGCGCTTAAAGCGTTAGAAGGCGAGAAAGAGTGGGAAGACAAAATCGTTGAGCTTGCAGAAGCACTAGATTCTTACATCCCAGAGCCAGAGCGTGACATCGATAAGCCATTCATCATGCCTATCGAAGACGTATTCTCAATCCAAGGTCGTGGTACAGTTGTAACTGGCCGTGTTGAAGCTGGTATCATCAACGTGAATGACGAAGTTGAAATCGTAGGTATCAAAGAAACTACGAAGACAACTTGTACAGGTGTTGAGATGTTCCGTAAGCTTCTAGACGAAGGTCGTGCGGGTGAGAACATCGGTGCACTTCTACGTGGTACTAAGCGTGAAGACGTTGAACGTGGTCAAGTACTAGCTAAGCCTGGTTCAATCACTCCACACACGAAGTTCACTTCAGAAGTATACGTACTTTCTAAAGATGAAGGTGGTCGTCACACTCCATTCTTCAAAGGTTACCGTCCACAGTTCTACTTCCGTACAACTGACGTAACAGGTGACGTACAGTTACCAGACGGCGTTGAAATGGTAATGCCTGGTGATAACATCAAGATGACTGTAGAACTAATCTGCCCAATCGCGATGGACGAAGGTTTACGCTTCGCTATCCGTGAAGGTGGCCGTACAGTTGGTGCTGGTGTTGTTGCAACTATCGTTGAGTAAT
>NZ_LKDX01000113.1:0-1058 GCF_001401795.1 Pseudoalteromonas sp. P1-26
AGAAGAGCGCCAAGGTTACGCCAACGGTTATAAGAAAAAGTCGCTACAGAGCCGATTCGGGATGCTCGATTTAAGTATACCGCAAACCCGCGACACGGATTTTTATCCAAGTAGTTTAGAGCGAGGTTTACGCTCTGAGAAAGCGCTGAAGCTGGCATTAGCAGAAATGTATGTGCAAGGCGTGTCGACGCGTAAAGTGGCACGTGTGACTGAAGAGCTGTGCGGTTTTGAAATCAGCTCTACTCAGGTAAGTCGCGCCGCACATGAGCTTGATGTACATTTGCAGCAATGGCGAGAGCGGCCGCTTGGCAATTTCCCGTATGTCGTGCTTGATGCACGTTATGAGAAAGTACGACACGGTGGCTCTGTAATTGATTGTGCCGTTTTAGTCGCGATGGGCGTCAATGAATCAGGACATCGAGAGCTTTTAGGTTGCTCGGTATCGCTTTCAGAGCAAGAAGTCCATTGGCGAGATTTTTTGCTCAGCCTGAAAGATAGAGGTCTGCACGGCATGAAACTCTTTGTTAGCGACGCCCATGAAGGGCTAAAAGCGGCACGCAAGAGTGTATTTCCGAGTGTACCGTGGCAGCGTTGCCAGTTCCACTTGCAACAAAACGCGCAAAGCTATGTGCCCAAGCAGGCCATGAAAGCACAAGTGGCGGACGACATTCGCAGTGTCTTTGATGCAAAAACACCGGATGAAGCAAAACGCCACATTGAGTTGCTCTGTAAGAAGTATGAGAAAAGCGCGCCTAAGCTCGCAGTATGGGCCGAAACGGCGCTTCCTGAAGGGTTAGCTGTATTAGCTTTGCCTGCGGGGCATCGTCGCCGTTTGAGAACAACCAACGCACTTGAGCGCGTGAATAAAGAAATCAAACGCCGTACGCGCGTTGCAACTTTATTTCCAAACGAGGCCTCTTGCCTCAGATTAGTCACAGCGGTGATTATGGAGATATCGGACGAATGGAGCTCTGGTAAAAAGTACCTGACCATGGATGGAGCTGAATAGGTGAAATCAGAGGGTAAACTGGAAATTACAGACGAATTGTTGCTTTATC
>NZ_LKDX01000115.1:0-917 GCF_001401795.1 Pseudoalteromonas sp. P1-26
GCCAGAAATTGAGCTTTGTCCAATCCTAAGGCTTTCTCCACTATCTGTCGAAATTGGAAAAGACTGGTAATACTCGTGAGCACATTGCTTCCGTTTAGAGTTCGATATTTCTGACGAAGGTAAATACCCCCAATCCCAAACAGGATCCGGCTCCTTCTTCCCACAACCAAATAAAAACAACAAAGCTAAAAGGTAACTCAAATTCTTCATAGGCTTTCTAACGTTTGCCGTAAACGGCACAAAATAGCAGGCTAAAATTAGCGACGAAGGAGCACAAGCCTGCTGTTTCGTGTCCTTGGTTTAACGGCCTTGTTAGCAGTTGCTTTGTTTCCGCCATGCTCTGATTTTTTTAACTAAAGAGACTTCATTTTCACCAGCTACTGAAGAGCCATAGAACTGCGGGTTAATTTTGAAACCATAAGGCCCCATAACTCTGTACTCTGGAGCAACTGAGATAATTACGAGACCGGCTTTTAGACCTCCAGTAGCCCTATGAACTGGATTTTTGCAACCTCTCACGGCTTTTTTAGGTATGGTCTTCATCCCAAAAACTGTGCAAACCTTTAAAGAATCTGAGTTAAGCTCCAATGCTCTACCTCGTGGGAAGAACAGCATTATTTGATAACCAAATTCACACAATACAATCCATATTAGACACGCAAAAAAAACAATAAAGTAAAAATCACTTAACTCGTTAAAATTAACAACGCTATCAACAACATCTTGCCACAAAACATTGATCAGCCACACTCCACCAATAAAAAGAAGTATGTTCAGAATTAATGTTGATAATTTGAAGGTAAAATTTTCGTTGTTCACTTTTGACTGCTAACGCCTTACTAATGGGCGCATAAATGCTTGGCTAAAATTAGCTACGAAGGAGCGCAAGCCAAGCGTTTTGCGTCCTTTTGAGTAAC
>NZ_LKDX01000116.1:0-887 GCF_001401795.1 Pseudoalteromonas sp. P1-26
GCTTGATAAGCCTTTCTGCTCAATTGATTGACTGCTTTCATGCGGCGCGTATCCGTATTCCAGATGACGCCGTCTATTCCGGGCGTTTTACTGCCTTTGTTTTGTGATACTCGCTTAACAGCAAGAAGTCTTGCCGAATGCGAGTGAGTCAGTATCCACTGCAACGCTTTCGCTTTGCCGTGTTTACTTTCTCTTGTTGCTTTTGCAATACGCATCTGAAGCTTTAAAACGTGTGACTCAACAGTTTTCCAATTTATGGATTGCCATTGAGCACTGTCAGGAGAGGCACTAATCTCTTTTGAAATCATCATTTGCGTTTCTCCTTGAATAAAGTTCTTCAAATTCTCTTGCAAAGGAAGACCAGTCGGAAGTCAGCTCACTTTCGTGCCAGACAGACGTCTGTATCTGCATCATTACAATCCAGCCTTTGCTTTCTCCAACATCCTCTACCTGCATCACTATCGGCTATATAAGCTTTCCCAAAGGGAGTGATACAGGCTTACCGTGTTCCGTATGTTGCGCAATGTCAGGTTAGATGCCCGCTATAGTGCGGAGAGTTCAGTGATCACGAAAGAGCATGGGGCAATCTCTTTCCGACTCTCGTGCCTTTTGGCTACAGCGTATTAACCACTTCCGCTGTTTCATCGTATAACGCACCTTACGCGGATTCACTTATGTTCATCATACTGACTGCCTAGCACTCACCCGATTTGTGGTTATCAGGAGGATCGTCCTCTCACGATTAAGATCCCGATTGGCGCATACCAACCTTCGTTACATTGTCAGAGCCGCTACTTTATTCAGGCTCCTAGGATCATCTGGTGATACAGATGGTTCACTCATTAAGCGGTGAACAGCGCTTCATACGACTTCACGTCGCACGCCCC
>NZ_LKDX01000117.1:0-844 GCF_001401795.1 Pseudoalteromonas sp. P1-26
TTTACTTTGGTCGGTAAATCAAAAGGATAAACTTTGACCTGCACCTTTTCCAGCTCAGGCGAAATTACAGAAAGAATGATGCACTAACAGTGAAAAAGATAGGATATATGTCAAAAGGCATATACAACCACTAAAACCCCATGATTTATGACTGGCTGATTGATGAACCAATTTTGGAAATTAACGCTGCCGCTGGGATCACAGCAAAAAAGGTCGGCGGTAAGAAAGGCAAACGAACTCGGGTGCTAAATGACAACGAGATCAGGATACTTTGGCGCTATTTGCACGAGTCAAAAATCACTGAGAAGAACCGCATCTACATAAAACTGCTTCTGCTATTGGGCGGTCGCAAGGGCGAACTCATTCAAGCTGAAAAGCATCACTTTGACTTGCAATCTGCAATGTGGACAGTGCCTATAGAGATCCGTAAACAAGGTGAGAAAATTGGAGCGCCAATCATGCGGCCATTGATTAGGCCTGCTATTGAGCTGATTGAACTGGCGATGCAGATGAGTAAATCAACTTACTTGTTTCCCGCGAACGGACAAGAAGAGCTTGCCACAAATGGCTTTGATACCACTATTCCTAACAATGTGAAAATCTGGGCTCGCAGATCGCTTGGTGTTGAGATGGAACATTGGTCTATGCATGATCTTCGCAGAACGATGCGAACGCGTATGTCGGCCATCACGACGCAAGAAGTTGCCGAGTTGATGATTGGCCACAGCAAAAAAGGGTTGGATGCTATCTACAACGTAAGCGTAACTAATAGCACACATTAACGGTAATTGGTTTTCTCGGGTGGATCAATTTTGTTGACCATTTAACCGGCCAAGTAATTGGC
>NZ_LKDX01000118.1:0-759 GCF_001401795.1 Pseudoalteromonas sp. P1-26
GCACTGAATGAGTGGCATATTCAAAGTGATGGTTTTAAAACAAAACCAAGCACACAGCAGTTTGTTGCCTCTTACAAAGCAGAAGCCGACCAAATAGCCCCACAACCCATTGTGAATTTAACTGCGCCGCTTAATCAGCTATCTAATCATGCGCACGATTACCTATATAAACAAGGCCGTTTGCCTGACCAATTAGCAAACACCGCATTCAGCGAATTTGATTTAGACACCCTAAAAACCCTACAACCCGGCGATCACTTTATTTTAGTGATCGACGAATACCTAAGTTACACCGTCGAAATTAGTAACATTATTGAAGCTAGCAATGGCGATAGAAGTGTATTTGGCAAGGTCAATGATCATGCCAAAGCAGGCCATCAAGCCGTGATGACCCTCACAGAAAACACCCTACAAGGCCAATTTGACGCCGGTAATCAAAGCTACAAGTTTCAAAGCCATGGTGAATACGGGTGGGTAACGAAGTTGTAGGTAACGAGGTACGAGTTGCTAGCTACAAGGGGAAAGGGGAAAGTTAGCGAGTTTCGAGATACGAGATACGAGATGCGAGGGGAAAGTTAGCGAGTTACAAGATGCGAGATATGAGATACGAGGAACAAGATACGAGGAACGAGTTTCGAGTCTGTAGCAGTGATTTTACATCGCGCCCAAGAACCAAAATCCTAGCACCAATTGCTTCCCTGTAGGACTGGCTTTAGCCGGGAATGGTTTGAGTAAGTGACGAGATACGAGGTGCGAGAT
>NZ_LKDX01000119.1:0-754 GCF_001401795.1 Pseudoalteromonas sp. P1-26
TCGCAATTAGCCATTCACTTCGAAGGTAGGTTAGATGGCGTGCTAGATATTTAGCAATTTAGGCTGACACAGAATTCTGAACGCCCTCATCTATTAAGTTTTTCAAAAACCTGATTGTACCTTTTTCTTTCTCAAATCTTTTTTTAGACTCATTTATTTCATACCTCGTAAATAAGTAATTACCGAAGCAACCAATGTCTTCAGAGGTCCAATTATTAAAGAGTGTTCTCCAGTCTTTTTCTGAAAACTCGTTCAATATAGGCCTTAACTTGTAAGAGTTCCCAACGTATAACTCACAATTTGCAAATGAATTTTCCATTGAACTAAATAGCTTATCCAGTTCATCTTGATTTGTTATATAACTAAACTTACCAATATAAGCTTCGCAAAGGTTTTTATAACGTTCATCGCTTAAAGTTAAGTTATGAAACTTAGGAGAGTTATGAAACTTTTTTTGGTCCGCTATTTTTGATATCTGGTTATATTCGATGTCTTTATCTTGTTCAATGTAACCGTTTGATACTAGGTATTCATGATAATAGCAACATTCAAAAAATTTCTTAAGATGGACTTCTTTCTCATTCAAAATATATGTCTTAAGTTCGCGAATGCCTTCACTAAAATCGGTTTCACTGAGCCTATAAGGCTCCTGATAGAGCAACTTATGTAACCGTAACAGCAACCACACCTAGGCATGTTTTTGCAGATGGCCTAATTTATCACCACGTTTCAACTAACGAGGTGATTTATGAGT
>NZ_LKDX01000120.1:0-738 GCF_001401795.1 Pseudoalteromonas sp. P1-26
CTGGTAAAAAGTACCTGACCATGGATGGAGCTGAATAGGTGAAATCAGAGGGTAAACTGGAAATTACAGACGAATTGTTGCTTTATCAACAAAAGACCACCACTTATTGAATATACATAACTTCCTGTAAAAAAATAAATAATAGTCCCAATAGTCATACCTATAACTATAAAGGCTCGCTTTGACATTATGATATAGAATACTAACTTTATAAAATTCATATAAGAACCATAGGGATCAGGTCTTGCTTTTTGCCACTACCCGACTCAATTTTGAATAGTGTAATTGAAAATAATCACCCAACTTTTTTTCTTGCTCGACAAATAGCGCGCACTTTAGATTTGTCAAATTGAAGTAACATTTTATCGATTTAAATCCATTTTGGAACTTGTGCTTGCCCATCGTAAAATGCCCTACACGTTGAGAACTTCTATTAAACTAATGCTTATATACAATATTGGACTAGCTAATAGGCAAAAAGAAAGACCTGACCATTTTAGTGACACTTTTTAGATGCTATGCTAGTAACGCTTTTTCATCAAAGCCTTGCTCATGTAACTTGACTACAAGCTGTTCAAGCACATCATCTTTTTGAGGGGCTACAGGCTGTGTTAGTAGTAAAGAAGTCACATTCCCAAAACCTGGGTGCTCAAAATCAGGGTTTTCAAGGCCATGTTGTGCTCTTAGCGTTAGCAGCATAAGTGCAGCATAAGGTGTAAATTGCCAGTTCATATTATC
>NZ_LKDX01000122.1:0-690 GCF_001401795.1 Pseudoalteromonas sp. P1-26
AACTTGCCGAAGCTCGGCAACATTGATAGTGTGATTACGTCAAAATCGCTTGGTACTTATACCGTCAGTATCCCTTGGTAATCACACTAGTACATGGGGAGGAGTCCATACATCTGCTACAGACTCCTATCTCGCACCTAGTATCTCGAAACTCGCTAACTTTCCCCTTTCGCCTTGTAGCTAGCAACTCACACCCGTTACCTACAACTTCGTTACCCACCCGTACTCACCATGGCTTTGAAATTTGTAGCTTTGATTACCGGTATCAAATTGGCCTTGTAGGGTGTTTTCTGTGAGAGTCATCACGGCTTGATGACCTGTTTTAGTTTGATCATTGACCTTGCCAAATACACTTCTATCGCCATTGCTGGCTTCGATGATGTTACTAATTTCGACGGTGTAACTGAGGTATTCGTCGATCACTAAAATAAAGTGATCGCCAGGTTGTAGGGTTTTTAGGGTGTCTAAATCAAATTCGCTGAATGCGGTGTTTGCTAATTGGTCAGGTAAACGGCCTTGTTTGTATAGGTAATCGTGCGCATGATTAGATAGCTGATTAAGTGGCGCAGTTAAGTTCACAATGGGCTGTGGGGCTATTTGATCGGCTTCTGCTTTGTAAGAGGCAACAAACTGCTGTGTGCTTGGTTTTGTTTTAAAACCATCACTTTGAATATGCCACTCATTCAGTGC
>NZ_LKDX01000123.1:0-688 GCF_001401795.1 Pseudoalteromonas sp. P1-26
GGTATCTACTTTAGTATTCTCATCATTATTTGATGAATTAACTTCTGGCGAAGTTAACAGCTGTCACTAACAAAGACCCGTTTGGGTTGTATGGTTAAGTGACTAAGCGTACACGGTGGATGCCTTGGCAGTTGGAGGCGATGAAGGACGTATTAACTTGCGATAAGCCTAGTCAAGCTAGTAAAAAGCGCTTGAGACTAGGATTTCCGAATGGGGAAACCCACCTGCTTGCAGGTATCTTGCACTGAATACATAGGTGTAAGAGGCGAACGCGGAGAACTGAAACATCTAAGTACCCGTAGGAACAGAAATCAACCGAGATTCCGGAAGTAGCGGCGAGCGAAACCGGACCAGCCCTTAAGCTTATTATGTGTTAGTGGAACATTCTGGAAAGTTTGACGATACAGGGTGATAGTCCCGTACACGAAAATGCATCTTAAGTGAAATCGAGTAGGTCGGAGCACGTGAAACTTTGACTGAATATAGGTGGACCATCATCTAAGGCTAAATACTCCCAACTGACCGATAGTGAACCAGTACCGTGAGGGAAAGGCGAAAAGAACCCCTGTGAGGGGAGTGAAATAGAACCTGAAACCGTGTACGTACAAGCAGTAGGAGCCCTTCGAGGGTGACTGCGTACCTTTTGTATAATGGGTCAGCGACTTATATTTTGTAGCGAGGTTAACCG
>NZ_LKDX01000124.1:0-678 GCF_001401795.1 Pseudoalteromonas sp. P1-26
TTTAGTAGTAATGGCAATTAGTTAAGAAGTTTGTTACAAATGAGTCATTCAGAAAAGCGAGCGACGCAGTGGTAGAAAAACGCGCGATTAGCTCGCTATAAACATGTTAGCTGTATTCAATGGACTTCATAATAAAACTTATAGTTCGGCTTGGTATTTTAGCTGGGGTAATTTCTACATTTTTTATCTTATGGGTATATTTTACTTTCCCCGATATGTGTGGCAATTATCTCCATGCGGAAGCTTATTCACCTGATAACAAAAATCGGATAGTAGTGTTCCAGCGTGATTGTGGTGCAACTACAGGGTTTTCTGCTCAGATTTCTATTTTAGGCGCAGATGTTAAGCTACCAAATGAATCAGCCAATATATTCATCATACCAGGGCTCCCAAACGAAGTGGCGCCAGGTGTGGAGTGGTTGGATAACTCTACAATAAAGATATCTCACAGGCTTAATGGGCAAGAATATTTATCAGAAACTAATTATGGATGGTTTAATAAAGTTGTAGTTAAATATGAGTAACCATACAGCTAACAAACGCATCAACGCATGGACTAATAAAGCTTGGCTTGGTTCGTGCCTCACCAATTTTAGCCAAGCATCATTAGCCCGTTATGCGAGGCGTTAGGTTACTAATGAGTACAGATATAGAACCGATGTATATTGATTGCGGTAA
>NZ_LKDX01000125.1:0-676 GCF_001401795.1 Pseudoalteromonas sp. P1-26
CATGGTTATCGCGGGCCCATCGTTGTGACAATTAAAACAGAAGATGGCTCAGTGTCGGAGTTTCCTTTTTTAATAGAGTCTGTGTACACAGAGTCGTGTGGTCATAGTAGCTGTGGCATAGACTCCGGTTATAGATATCTAAAAACGAGCTATGCTAATGAGCCAATTACCTTCCCGCGTGAGCGGTTAGACCTATTGCAAGCTAATGCCTACGCAACAATTCTTTTTAAAGTTACTCATCCTAATTATCACTACAACGTCTTTACTCGAGGTTTTGCGCCCACCGATGCTGATGACCCCATTTATGTAACGTTTACTGTCAAGCCGTTTACTGAACAAATGAATATAGTAGCTGGTTGGGCTGAACAGGGCAAAGTGATAATGCAAAATGCGGCGCCAGATAGTGATGAGCATTTCAATGGAAAAATGCTATTTTGGCAAGAGCGTTTTAATTTAGGACAGATGATTGCAAGGCATATCACGTTGACTAAAACGGTTTACTTGCCCCATTTTTCAGAAAGCATGCAACAACGTGTGATTGAAAAGTATCAACCTATTTTTAAAGCGTGGTATTACGGCGTACCTGAAACAGATTGTTGGGATATGGTTGACTGCAGAAAGCAAATTTTAAAACCAAGGAAGGCCGAGTATGAAGGTTTGTAAGCGCAAGGTGATG
>NZ_LKDX01000126.1:0-654 GCF_001401795.1 Pseudoalteromonas sp. P1-26
GCCCGGGGCCGGACTTGAACCGGCACGCTGTTACCAGCGAGGGATTTTAAATCCCTTGTGTCTACCAATTCCACCACCCGGGCATCGGGCCGCTCGTAAGAGCATGTGGAGTATTATATGGAGGCGGAACCCGGAGTCGAACCGAGGTAGACGGATTTGCAATCCGCTGCATGGCCACTCTGCCATTCCGCCTTATCGCTTCCAAATAATTGGAGCGGCACACGAGGCTCGAACTCGTGACCTCAACCTTGGCAAGGTTGCGCTCTACCAACTGAGCTAGTGCCGCAAATTTATTTCTGTCAGTATTTTGACCGTTGGTGCACAACCTTGAGGTTGCGATGATAACGTTCTGGCAACTGAACTAGTGCCGCAAATTTATTTCTGTCAGTATTTTGACCGTTGGTGCACAACCTTGAGGTTGCGATGATAACGTTCTGGCAACTGAGCTAGTGCCGCAAATTTAATTCTGTCAGTATTTTTACCGTTGGTACACAACCTTGAGGTTGCGATGATAACGTTCTGGCAACTGAACTAGTGCCGCAAATTTTTAATTAGTTACCACTAAAAATGGTGCCCGGGGCCGGACTTGAACCGGCACGCTGTTACCAGCGAGGGATTTTAAATCCCTTGTGTCTACCAATTCCACCACCCGGG
>NZ_LKDX01000127.1:0-651 GCF_001401795.1 Pseudoalteromonas sp. P1-26
GTAATCAGCATATGAATGTGATCTTTGTCTATCTCAACCTCTTCGATCCTAAAGTCAGATGATAGAGAAACATCGAAAACCGTTTTCTTTACAAACTCACCCTGCCTTCCGTTTAGCAGAGGTTTTCTGTACTTAACCACCAAAATTAAATGAAGCGAAATTAGATATTTGCAGTGAGATTTAGTTTCATATTCCATCTTGACAACTTGGCCTTACACAGTAGTCTATACAGTATATGAAAAAGACGCTCAGATACAACTACAGGCTAAACCCTACGCCAGAACAAGAAGTTAAGCTCATTGAGTTTGGTGCGATAGCGCGTGGCATTTGGAATCTGTTGTTGTCTGAAAATATGCGTCGATATGAATACGATAAAACATTCCTGTTTTACAAAGATATGGCTTCTCTCCTCAAGGAAATTAAGCCATTCGAGGAATTTAGCTGGATTAAAGCGTTTGATTCTGCTGCTGCTCAGCAGGTTGCTCGCGACTTGGAAACAGCGATGAAGAATGCATTTTCTAAAGGTCGTTTGCAGCATTTTCCAAAGCACAAAGTTTCCTACAAAAGGAAGCGGCTTCACAATGATAGCTTCCGAGCGGTCAATAATTCCAACTGTATTCGAATTGAAAATGACGCTATAAGCATCCCAAA
>NZ_LKDX01000128.1:0-639 GCF_001401795.1 Pseudoalteromonas sp. P1-26
CACCACTTCCACATCCTGCCTATCAACGTTGTAGTCTTCAACGGCCCTTCAGAGACTTTAAAAGTCTAGTGAGAACTCATCTCGAGGCCTGCTTCGCGCTTAGATGCTTTCAGCGCTTATCAGTTCCGAACGTAGCTACCGGGCAGTGCCATTGGCATGACAACCCGAACACCAGCGGTTCGTTCACTCCGGTCCTCTCGTACTAGGAGCAACCCCTCTCAATTCTCAAACGCCCACGGCAGATAGGGACCGAACTGTCTCACGACGTTCTAAACCCAGCTCGCGTACCACTTTAAATGGCGAACAGCCATACCCTTGGGACCGACTTCAGCCCCAGGATGTGATGAGCCGACATCGAGGTGCCAAACACCGCCGTCGATATGAACTCTTGGGCGGTATCAGCCTGTTATCCCCGGAGTACCTTTTATCCGTTGAGCGATGGCCCTTCCATTCAGAACCACCGGATCACTATGACCTACTTTCGTACCTGCTCGACGTGTCTGTCTCGCAGTTAAGCTGGCTTCTACCATTACACTAACCGTACGATGTCCGACCGTACTTAGCCAACCTTCGTGCTCCTCCGTTACTCTTTGGGAGGAGACCGCCCCAGTCAAACTACCCACCAGGCACTGTCCGTAA
>NZ_LKDX01000129.1:0-599 GCF_001401795.1 Pseudoalteromonas sp. P1-26
GCACAAATGTTTAATCTTTCAAGTATTGGTAACGTATTATCTGGGATTTTCCCAGGCTTATTTTCTCGTATTGAGCGGCCTGTCCAATCAACAAGTTGCAGGTATGTTTTGAGCTCAAATGGTAGTCCCTTAGGCATATGTTTACGAGGTCTACCTGCAAAGCGCATAAGCGGTTTTGGTTGCTTATTATTTTGAGCTGCATTAATTCTAGATTTAATACTGGTGTAGTCAGATTGCTCAGGTAAATCAGCCGCTTTTGCTCTAACAGGATTTAAATCTACATAAGCAAGGCATGCAGCAAGTGCAGCTTCATCAAGTAAAGCTTGTGATTTAAAGCGACCTTCCCAAAACCGTCCTTTGCACTCATCTTCTTGATTCGCTTTTCGTGCAATACCCTCGTTAAGGACTCGCATAAACCAACTAATACTGCTGAGCCTCTCACGATATAAATTTACCCTGGTATTAACCGCAGAAAGCTCTGCTTGTGTTAGTAATTCGCCATTTAAGAACCGTTGGCAAAGGAATGTACTTTTGAATAATTTGTGCCATCTAATAAGAATCGCTTTATTATTTAGACGCTTAGCTTTTGCTATATCAAT
>NZ_LKDX01000130.1:0-559 GCF_001401795.1 Pseudoalteromonas sp. P1-26
TTCTTATTAGATGGCACAAATTATTCAAAAGTACATTCCTTTGCCAACGATTCTTAAATGGCGAATTGCTAACACAAACCGAGCTCGCTGCGGTTAATACCAGAATAAATATATATCGTGAGAGGCTCAGCAGCATTAGTTGGTTTATGCGAGTTCTTAACGAGGGTATTGCACGAAAAGCGAATCAAGAAGATGAATGCAAAGGACGGTTTTGGGAAGGTCGCTTTAAGTCACAAGCTTTACTTGATGAAGCAGCACTTGCCGCTTGCCTCGCTTATGTAGATTTAAATCCTGTTAGAGCAAAAGCGGCTGATTTACCCGAGCAATCTGACTACACCAGTATTAAATCTAGAATTAATGCAGCTCAAAAGAATAAGCAACCGAAATCACTTATGCGCTTTGCAGGTAAACCACGAAAACATATACCTAAGGGACTACCATTTGAGCTCAAGACATATCTGCAACTTGTAGATTGGACAGGCCGCTCAATACGAGAAAATAAGCCTGGGAAAATCCCAGATAATACGTTACCAATACTTGAAAGATTAAACATTTGTGC
>NZ_LKDX01000131.1:0-556 GCF_001401795.1 Pseudoalteromonas sp. P1-26
CTGACTTCTTAGCACACAGAGGCTTAACGCTCTCCGAAGAGAAAACGCACATTACTCACATTAGCCGTGGTTTTGACTTCCTAGGCTTTAACCATAGGAAGTACAAAGGAAAGCTGCTCATTAAACCGAGTAAATCTAACACGTTAATATTTCTGAGTAACTTGCGCGAACTCACTAAAAAGCACGCAACCACCCCCATTAACGATCTAATCAAGTTGATAAATCCGAAACTCAGGGGTTGGTCGAATTACTATCGCCATTGCGTTGCCAAACAAGTATTCGGATATGTGAGCCACAAACTATTTCTAGCGTTATGGCATTGGGCTAAAAGGCGTCATCCAACAAAATCAAAAACTTGGATCGCCATGAAGTACTTTATCAACCGTCGAGGCCAATGGCAATTTCACGGTTGGCAGAAGAGCATGAATATGGATTGTCAGTTTACTCTATTTCAAATAGCTAAGGTGCCAATAGAGAGACATGTGAAAATCAGGAGTGAAGCTACGCCTTTTGATCCTTTATACCAAGAATACTTGGCAAAGAGAAAAGCAAAGAG
>NZ_LKDX01000132.1:0-544 GCF_001401795.1 Pseudoalteromonas sp. P1-26
AAAAGGAAGCGGCTTCACAATGATAGCTTCCGAGCGGTCAATAATTCCAACTGTATTCGAATTGAAAATGACGCTATAAGCATCCCAAAAGTCGGTAAAGTGCCAATCGTTCTGCATCGTGAGCTAGTGAGCAAAATTAAGACCGTCACTGTTCAATATCGTCACGGAAAATGGGAATGCAGCATCACACAGGAAGTAGAGTGTAAAACGGCTAAACAGGTTTTGGAAAAGATCACTGGTTTTGATATCAACTCAAAGCAAACGGTGGTTGGTTCGAACGGATTTGTGGCCGATAATCCGAAGTTTTTAAAACAGTCAAAAGAGAAGCTAAATCAATTGCAACGCCAGCTTGCGCGTCGAACCAAAGGCTCAAATCGTTGGCACAAAACTAAACAACGCATCAATAAACTACACGGTAAAATCTCAAGGCAAAGGCTCGACTTTGCGCACAAAATTTCACGACAGATAATCAATGAAACTGATATAGCGTGTTTTGAAGATTTAAACGTAAAAGCGATTCAAAAGTTCAATGGCAGCATGGTTG
>NZ_LKDX01000133.1:0-543 GCF_001401795.1 Pseudoalteromonas sp. P1-26
AGGTCATCGCCAGGCTCCAAATTAGAGAAAGCCCGATTCGAAAGAGTCGGGCTTTTTTGCGTCTGGAGCTTTCAGCTTTCAGCCGTCAGTTGAACTGTGGGGTTGTTTAGTGCAGAGTCACCCTCAGCAACAACCCCCGTAGGAGGCACTTCAGTGCCGAATTAAGACCTTTACAAACACATTCATGGCTAAAGCCATTCCTACGTGATGCGTATCTTAGACGTCAGATAATAGATGTCAGTTGATCTATCAGGTTGAGTCACCATCAGCAACAAACCCTGTAGGAGGCACTCCAGTGCCGAATCTAGACCATAACAAACACATTCATGGCTAAAGCCATTCCTACGTGATGCGTATCTCAGATGTCAGCTAAGCGGTGGGGTTGTCCTGTACAGAGTCTCCTTCAGCAACAAACCCTGTAGGAGGCACTTCAGTGCCGAATTTAGACCATAACAAACACATTCATGGCTAAAGCCATTCCTACGTGATGCGTATCTCAGACGTCAGTTGAGCGGTGGGTTTATTTAGTACTGTGTCACCCTC
>NZ_LKDX01000134.1:0-537 GCF_001401795.1 Pseudoalteromonas sp. P1-26
CTATCAGCTATCAGCTATCAGCTATCAGCTATCAGCTATCAGCTATCAGCTATCAGCTATCAGCTATCAGCTATCAGCTATCAGCTATCGAAAATCTTCCATGTAGTTATTCTCTTATACAAGAACTTATTATTCTTATTCGCGCGAAATAAATTTCACGCCTACGGTACCGGGTTTAGCCATAGCAATGTGCGGGCACAATCTAACTTTACTCTTTCCCCTTGCTAACTCGCTAACTTATGTATTTAAAACCTGAAAGCTGATAGCTCTTATGTTCATCGCGCGAAATAAACTTCACATCTACAGGATGTAAAATCGTGATTTGGAGGGACAGAAACAAAAAAGCCTCGCGATTGCGAGGCTTTGAATCAATGGTGCCCAGAGGCGGAATCGAACCACCGACACGAGGATTTTCAATCCTCTGCTCTACCGACTGAGCTATCTGGGCAAAATAAATGGTGCCGACTATCCGAGTTGAACGGATGACCTACTGATTACAAGTCAGTTGCTCTACCAACTGAGCTAAGTCGGCACACT
>NZ_LKDX01000135.1:0-530 GCF_001401795.1 Pseudoalteromonas sp. P1-26
TGGATTAAATCTTTTGATTCAGCAGCGGCTCAGCAGGTTGCTCGCGATTTAGAAACTGCTGTTAAGAATGCTTTTTCAAAGGTTCGTTTACAGCGCTTTCCAAAGCATAAAGTCTCATACAAAAAGAAAAGACTTCACAATGACTCGTTTCGAGCCGTTAATAATGCCAATTGCATTCGAATCGAAAATGGCGATATCAGTATTCCGAAGGTCGGCAAAGTGCCAATCGCTCTGCATAGTGAGCTAGTGAGCTAGTGAGCTAGTGAGCTAGTGAGCAAAATTAAGACCGTCACTGTTCAATATCATCACGGAAAATAGGAATGCAGTATCACTCAGGAAGTGGAATGCAAAACGGCTAAACAAGTTTTGGAAATGCTCTCTGGCTTTGACATCAACTCAAAGCAAACGGTGGTTGGTTCGAACGGTTTCGTGGCCGACAACCCGAAGTTTTTAAAGCAAGCAATAGAGAAGTTAAATCAATTGCAACGCCAGCTTGCACGTCGAACCAAAGGTTCAAATCGCTGGCAAAA
>NZ_LKDX01000136.1:0-523 GCF_001401795.1 Pseudoalteromonas sp. P1-26
AGTTTGAGGCTCACGTAGGCGTGAAATTTATTTCGCGCGATGTTTCTTAATTCTACGTGTAAGTCGTAGGTCGGGCTTTAGCCCGTCAAGTATGAGTGATAAAACATGTGTCGCCATAAATGACGACCTACGTGACGTAGGTTAGAGCGGAGCGAAACCCAACAAGTTAGCGAGCTTCTAGGGGAAAGAAGTAAAGTTAGCGAGTTTGAGGCTCACGTAGGCGTGAAATTTATTTCGCGCGATGTTTCTTAAATCTACGTGTAAGTCGTAAGTCGGGCTTTAGCCCGTCAAGTATGAGTGATAAAATATGTGTCGCCATAAATGGCGACCTACGTGACGTAGGTAGAACGGAGCGAAACCCAACAAGTTAACGGGTTTCTAGGGGAAAGAATAAAGTTAGCAAGCTCCTTGACACAAGCAGCAGGCAGACTAGAGTTGCTAACTTGCTAACTTGCTAACTTGCTAACTTGCTAACTTGCTAACTTGCTAACTTGCTAACTTGCTAACTTGCTAACTTGCTAAC
>NZ_LKDX01000137.1:0-518 GCF_001401795.1 Pseudoalteromonas sp. P1-26
GGAGGGGTTCCCGAGCGGCCAAAGGGATCAGACTGTAAATCTGACGGCTCAGCCTTCGCTGGTTCGAATCCAGCTCCCTCCACCACTTTATTCTTGACGGTTAGAGGTAGTTTAAGAACAGGTTCCTATGCGGGCATCGTATAATGGCTATTACCTCAGCCTTCCAAGCTGATGATGCGGGTTCGATTCCCGCTGCCCGCTCCAGACTTCTGGTGTTGCTGATATAGCTCAGTTGGTAGAGCGCACCCTTGGTAAGGGTGAGGTCGGCAGTTCAAATCTGCCTATCAGCACCAGTATCGAGAACTCATCTTAATTTCTTCCTTTATCTGTCAGAAAAAACTATTTGAAATTTGAAAAAATTAAATTAATCTACCCTCGGTGGATTATTTTCATATGTAATCTAGATACACAAAACTGATAGGTTCCGTCATGGCAAAAGAAAAGTTTGAACGCGTAAAACCGCACGTAAACGTTGGTACAATCGGCCACGTTGACCACGGTAAAACAACTCTAACAGC
>NZ_LKDX01000138.1:0-516 GCF_001401795.1 Pseudoalteromonas sp. P1-26
TTTGAATCCGCAGCTTCGGTGCATAGTTTAGCCCCGTTACATCTTCCGCGCAGACCGACTCGACCAGTGAGCTATTACGCTTTCTTTAAAGGATGGCTGCTTCTAAGCCAACCTCCTGGCTGTCTGGGCCTTTCCACATCGTTTCCCACTTAACTATGACTTTGGGACCTTAGCTGGCGGTCTGGGTTGTTTCCCTCTTCACGACGGACGTTAGCACCCGCCGTGTGTCTCCCGGATAGTACTTTACGGTATTCGGAGTTTGCAAAGGGTTGGTAAGTCGGGATGACCCCCTAGCCTTAACAGTGCTCTACCCCCGTAAGTATTCGTCCGAGGCTCTACCTAAATAGATTTCGGGGAGAACCAGCTATCTCCCGGTTTGATTAGCCTTTCACTCCTAGCCACAGGTCATCCCCTAACTTTTCAACGTTAGTGGGTTCGGTCCTCCAGTTGATGTTACTCAACCTTCAACCTGCCCATGGCTAGATCACCGGGTTTCGGGTCTATACCTTGCAACTA
>NZ_LKDX01000139.1:0-511 GCF_001401795.1 Pseudoalteromonas sp. P1-26
CTAACGCCTTACTAATGGGCGCATAAATGCTTGGCTAAAATTAGCTACGAAGGAGCGCAAGCCAAGCGTTTTGCGTCCTTTTGAGTAACTTGTTATGTGTATTGTG
This sequence comes from Pseudoalteromonas sp. P1-26, assembly GCF_001401795.1. Taxonomy (NCBI): domain Bacteria; kingdom Pseudomonadati; phylum Pseudomonadota; class Gammaproteobacteria; order Alteromonadales; family Pseudoalteromonadaceae; genus Pseudoalteromonas; species Pseudoalteromonas sp. P1-26. The sequence goes on from NZ_LKDX01000139.1 coordinate 107, forward strand.
CGCCTTTCTTGTTTTTGAACCAAACATTTGAACTTGGCGTGAACAAAAACAGAATAACTATAATCTGACACAAGTTTGTTAGAGCACTTACAACGGTAAACTCTATAGGCATTAAAAAAAACTGTTGGAAGTTAATTGCTACATTAACAAGGCTTATTAAAATAAGAGCGGAATAGATAATCCTTGCCCAGTTGCGCCCACAGTTGATTTTGTAAGCTAGCCAAATAACTAATAAAGTTGTTACGCCGAATGAGGTGTATTTTGCTATTACATTCGGCATTAACTCTTTAGTATTGAAAGAAATAATGAGAATAGAAGCCAAACTGACCAGCCAACCAAGAAAAATAAATATAGTTGTGAGCTTTATACTTTTAGGTTTATCCATAACCATCCTATACACATAAC
>NZ_LKDX01000141.1:0-484 GCF_001401795.1 Pseudoalteromonas sp. P1-26
TGGTTATCTGTCGTGAAGTTTTGTGCGCAAAGTCCAGCCTTTGCCTTGAGATTTTTCCGTGTAATTTATTGATGCGTTGTTTTGTTTTTAGCCAGCGATTTGAACCTTTGGTTCGACGTGCAAGCTGGCGTTGCAATTGATTTAACTTCTCTATTGCTTGCTTTAAAAACTTCGGATTATCGGCCACGAAACCGTTCGAACCAACCCCCGTTTGCTTTGAGTTGATGTCAAAGCCAGTGATCGTTTCCAAAACTTGTTTAGCCGTTTTGCATTCCACTTCCTGAGTGATACTGCATTCCCATTTTCCGTGACGATATTGAACACTGACGGTCTTAATTTTGCTCACTAGCTCACTATGCAGAACGATTGGCACTTTGCCGACCTTCGGAATACTGATAGCGCCATTTTCGATTCGAATGCAATTGGAATTATTGACGGCTCGAAACGAGTCGTTGTGAAGTTTTTTCTTTTTGTATGAGACTTT
>NZ_LKDX01000142.1:0-469 GCF_001401795.1 Pseudoalteromonas sp. P1-26
CCCCGCCGTAGCGGGTCGCACTCACGCCTCAGCTCGGAGCGTTTTCGCCGCTCCTCAACGCCTCGGACACTTGGACAGGTAACCAACATCCTGCTGGCCTAGCCTTCTCCGTCCCTCTGCACAATCCAAAATCGGTACAGGAATATTAACCTGTTGTCCATCGACTACGCACTTCTGCCTCGCCTTAGGACCTGACTAACCCTCCGCGGACGAGCCTTCCGGAGGAACCCTTGGGATTTCGGGGCATGGGATTCTCACCCATGTTTTCGCTACTCAAGCCGACATTCTCACTTCCGTTTCGTCCACGGCTGCTTCCGCTACCGCTTCACCCTACGACGGAACGCTCCCCTACCAATTGCACAGCAATTCCACAGCTTCGGTACAGAACTTAGCCCCGTTCATTTTCGGCGCAGGAGCGCTTGACCAGTGAGCTATTACGCACTCTTTTAAGGATGGCTGCTTCTAGGCA
>NZ_LKDX01000143.1:0-465 GCF_001401795.1 Pseudoalteromonas sp. P1-26
TCATCTAGTATTTGTTACAAAATACCGAAGAGGCGTTTTCACTAAAGAGATGTTAGATAGAACCAAAGAGATAATGGAGGAAACCTGTAAGCAAATGGATTGCGAGCTTTTAGAGTTTGGTGGAGAACATGACCACGTTCACTTAATGGTGTCTATTCACCCCAAAGTTGCTGTATCGAATTTGGTTGGCAAATTAAAAGGGAAGTCGTCATATATACTAAGGCGTGAGTATTGGAATCGGATTAAGACGATGCTTTGGGGAAATCACTTTTGGTCGCCTAGTTATTGTGTCGTGTCATGCGGCGGCGCGAGTTTGGATGTAATTAAGCAGTACATTGAAAATCAAAACACACCGCCAAGTGAAAGAGCCGTAAAAACTTCACGCGCTTTAAGTCAGAAAAAAGACTAGTTACCTCTTGCTTGACTCGCCCTTGAAAGGGTGAGATTGCGCAAGCCTAATGTTCA
>NZ_LKDX01000144.1:0-462 GCF_001401795.1 Pseudoalteromonas sp. P1-26
AAATTTAAAAGCTCAGTTGGTTAGAGCGCTACCGCTCTCTATGGCCCACGCCAAAATCGGTGGTTCGAATCCACTCGGTCGTACCAATTTATTCAAACTCCTCAGAATTTTATTATCCTAAAATCAACATTATACAGTTCTATTTCAGTTGGTTAGAACACTACCGCTCTCTATGACCCGGCCCAAAAGTCGGTGGTTCGAATCCACTCGGTCGTACCAATTTATTCAAACTCCTCATAATTTTATTATCCTAAAATCAACATTATACAGTTCTATTTCAGTTGGTTAGAACACTACCGCTCTCTATGACCCGGCCCAAAAGTCAGTGGTTCGAATCCACTCGGTCGTACCAATTCTTAATTTTCCGAATTATAAATTTAAAAGCTCAGTTGGTTAGAGCGCTACCGCTCTCTATGGCCCACGCCAAAATCGGTGGTTCGAATCCACTCGGTCGTACCAATT
>NZ_LKDX01000145.1:0-429 GCF_001401795.1 Pseudoalteromonas sp. P1-26
AAGGAGAGACTTGAACTCTCACAACCGAAGTTACTGGAACCTAAATCCAGCGCGTCTACCAATTCCGCCACTCCCGCATCATTCGTACTAAAAGTACTGGTAGTTATTTTAAACTCTTCATTGAGTGCAGCTTTAACTCCTGCAGAGCCATTCTAAAAGAAGAATGGTGGCTAAGACGGGATTTGAACCTGTGACCCCATCATTATGAGTGATGTGCTCTAACCAACTGAGCTACTTAGCCATCGTGGCTGGGATACCAGGATTTGAACCTGGGAATGGCAGGATCAAAACCTGCTGCCTTACCGCTTGGCGATATCCCAACAAAAGCTTGATAGTTTGAGTTCTTATCAAGAACATGGTGCGGAAGGAGAGACTTGAACTCTCACAACCGAAGTTACTGGAACCTAAATCCAGCGCGTCTACCAATTC
>NZ_LKDX01000146.1:0-417 GCF_001401795.1 Pseudoalteromonas sp. P1-26
GGCGGATTACGCTTGGCTAAAATTAGCGAAGAATGAGCGCCAGCCAAGCAGTAAGGCGTCCATTTTAAACAGCTTGTTAGGTTACGAACCTCAATCTACATTGTGATACTGTGCTGCTTGTTCGTAACAGTTAACACATACGACTGACATTTGATTAAACTCTCTGAATCTTTCTGTCATGCCGTCCTCTTCCTCAAAAACAGCCTCACATTGATAACACCAAGCTTGAAGATCATTTGGAACGCTTGAATTTTCAATGAAACCGAGAGGCTCTCCCTCAGGTTTGACAAGATGACCACATAGTACGGCAGCCACTCGCTTTCCATGCTTACCGCAATCAATATACATCGGTTCTATATCTGTACTCATTAGTAACCTAACGCCTCGCATAACGGGCTAATGATGCTTGGCTAAAAT
>NZ_LKDX01000147.1:0-411 GCF_001401795.1 Pseudoalteromonas sp. P1-26
GCGCTGGATTTAGGTTCCAGTAACTTCGGTTGTGAGAGTTCAAGTCTCTCCTTCCGCACCATGTTCTTGATAAGAACCAAAACTATCAACTTATTCTTTGTTGGGATATCGCCAAGCGGTAAGGCAGCAGGTTTTGATCCTGCCATTCCCAGGTTCAAATCCTGGTATCCCAGCCACTTTCTCTACCAAGAGAGTGAATAAGAAAACTCACGCTAAGAGTTTAAATTAGCAAACCTTATGATGCGGGAGTGGCGGAATTGGCTGGTGTCTTGATTAGACGCTGGATTTAGGTTCCATTACTATACACTTGCATCACACAATGTGCGGGAGTGGCGGAATTGGTAGACGCGCTGGATTTAGGTTCCAGTAACTTCGGTTGTGAGAGTTCAAGTCTCTCCTTCCGCACCATGT
>NZ_LKDX01000148.1:0-403 GCF_001401795.1 Pseudoalteromonas sp. P1-26
AGGTTCTAGGTTCTAGGTTCTAGGCAAAGTGTACTTGTTGGAATGGCTTTAGCCATGAATGTGTTTGTTATGGTCTGAATTCGGCACTGAAGTACCTCCTACGGGGTTTTGTTGCTGTGGGTGACTCTGTACTACATTCCCTGTAGATCAACTGACATCTAATGTCTAACCTTCTCATCACGTAGGAGTGGCTTTAGCCGTGAATGTGTTTGTTATGGTCTGATTCGGCACTGAAGTGCCTCCTACGGCGGTTGTTGCTGAGGGTGACTCTGTACTAAAAAACCCTGCAGTTCAGCTGACGGCTGATGGCTGAAAGCTGACAGCTAAAACGCAAAAAAGCCCGACTCTTTCGAATCGGGCTTTCTCTTATTTGGAGCCTGGCGATGACCTACTTTCACATAGC
>NZ_LKDX01000149.1:0-400 GCF_001401795.1 Pseudoalteromonas sp. P1-26
CTTTGGTTCTATCTAACATCTCTTTAGTGAAAACGCCTCTTCGGTATTTTGTAACAAATACTAGATGAGCATTATTTTTAAATAGGCAGTTTCTGCCTGTTCTCCATTCGTACATTTTACTTATAGACTAGATTGACAATTTAACGCTAAGTGTAATAATAGTTACCGCAATTGACAACCGACGGAAAGAGCATGCTAACTGGCATTAAGCTACGTGCTAACCCAACATCATATCAAAAACTGGTTTTAAGCCAGTGGATGGGTTGCGCACGCAGTATTTGGAATGCCAAAGTTGACGAAGAAAAGTATTACCGCACCTTTGCACGTAAATACTACCCAACGGGCACTTATGCCCCAATTGACCAGAAAACATCACAATTCAAGTCGAAGGAGTTAACCC
>NZ_LKDX01000150.1:0-379 GCF_001401795.1 Pseudoalteromonas sp. P1-26
TGTCAGAAACACTTGCTGACCCAAATAGCTACGGCTTTCGGCGCAATAGAAGCACTGCTGATGCTATTGCTCAGTGTTTTCTCTGTTTGAGTAAAAAGCAATCCGCGCAATGGGTTCTTGAGGGAGATATCAAAGCCTGTTTCGACAAGATTGGGCATCAATGGCTTATGAATAATATAGCTGTAGATAAACGAATGTTGGAACAATGGTTAAAGTCTGGTTTTATGGACAAAGGGCTGTTCTATCGCACTGACGAGGGAACACCACAAGGCGGGATCATATCTCCAACCTTGATGCTGATGACTCTTGCAGGTCTTGAGCAACGCATAAAGTCCACCGCACTTAAAAATGGGGCGAGAGCCAACTTTATAGGATACGC
>NZ_LKDX01000151.1:0-373 GCF_001401795.1 Pseudoalteromonas sp. P1-26
AGCAATGTGCTCACGAGTATTACCAGTCTTTTCCAATTTCGACAGATAGTGGAGAAAGCCTTAGGATTGGACAAAGCTCAATTTCTGGCCGTTCTCATAAACACTATATTGGTTCTGGCTGTATGGTTGCTAAGGTAAGCACAAAAGTCTATTTGGATGCTGATAAACAAGCTAATAACTTTTACTCGGTTTCTGTTTCAATGCCAACTTTAGATGATAGATGCAGGAGTAATTCTGACATACCAGCATGTAAGGAAAGCTCAGTTAGTCACACAGTCTTATTTTCTAGAGATATTTTAGCTAGTGAGATTGGTGACTATTTTAAAAGTAAGACTATGAATCAAATCGTAAGTTATGACGAATATAGCCGTGT
>NZ_LKDX01000152.1:0-357 GCF_001401795.1 Pseudoalteromonas sp. P1-26
GCGGTGTGTACAAGGCCCGGGAACGTATTCACCGCAGTATGCTGACCTGCGATTACTAGCGATTCCGCCTTCATGCAGGCGAGTTGCAGCCTGCAATCTGAACTGAGCCCCGGTTTGGGAGATTTGCTTCACCTCGCGGCTTCGCGTCTCGCTGTCCGGAGCATTGTAGTACGTGTGTAGCCCAGGATGTAAGGGGCATGATGACTTGACGTCGTCCACACCTTCCTCCGGTTTGTCACCGGCAGTTTCTCTAGAGTGCCCAACTGAATGATGGCAACTAAAAACGTGGGTTGCGCTCGTTGCGGGACTTAACCCAACATCTCACAACACGAGCTGACGACAGCCATGCAGCACCTG
>NZ_LKDX01000153.1:0-329 GCF_001401795.1 Pseudoalteromonas sp. P1-26
TCTTCGTCGAATGAATATATGTCCAGGCCCATCCTGCCACGGAAACATGACCGCGCCTGCGGCAATGTTTCATCGTCACTGCAGGGCGATCGAGTACGAGACGATATCCGTGTAGCAGCCCGCGCGTTTGACTGCCCGCGGCTCCGTGCCGAATGCACTGAAGCCCAGCGATTCGTACAGCCCGCGCGCGGCAGCGTTGTCCGCCAGCACCGTGAGGGTGAGCGATTCAATGCCTTCCGCGCGCGCAGCCGCGAACGCGGCAAGAAGAAGCTGACGGGCGATACCCTGGCCACGATGGCCAGCATCCACGTGGACACTGTGCACTTCCG
>NZ_LKDX01000154.1:0-348 GCF_001401795.1 Pseudoalteromonas sp. P1-26
AAAAACAAAACAACGCATCAATAAATTACACGGAAAAATCTCAAGGCAAAGGCTGGACTTTGCGCACAAAACTTCACGACAGATAACCAATGAAAATGATATTTTAGTGTTCGAAGATTTAAACGTAAAAGCGATGCAAAAGTTCAATGGTAGTATGGTTGCAGATAACGTGATGGGTTTGATCACTCAGCTTTCAAAGTACAAAGCTGAGCTAGAAGGCAAGCTCTATCATGAAATAGGTCGTTTTGAAAAATCCACTGGAATTTGTTCGGAGTGCGGGCAACGCCATGTTTTAACATTGAATGATAGGCGTTTTACTTGTACGGCTTGCGGAGCGTATCAAAGCCG
>NZ_LKDX01000155.1:0-344 GCF_001401795.1 Pseudoalteromonas sp. P1-26
GCTGCTAAAAGCATAGCTAGTACAGGTGAATTAGATATAATTGCGGCTGGAATCGTCGCAAGGGTAACACCCGCATCTCAGCAGAAACAATCTGTTAAAACGAAAGCCTTCGAATTATCGAAGTTGGATTTTGGATCTGAGAAAAAAGACGCAGCCTAGCTGTTAAGCTAGACTGTAGAAGCCCAGTGATCAGAGTGAACCGATGTCGCTGGGTAGTTCACCAGACGGTTGTGTATGAGATGAGAAATGGGCTCGTGAGGGCGTTCAGAATTCTGTGTCAGCCTAAATTGCTAAATATCTAGCACGCCATCTAACCTACCTTCGAAGTGAATGGCTAATTGCGA
>NZ_LKDX01000156.1:0-341 GCF_001401795.1 Pseudoalteromonas sp. P1-26
CCGGGGCCGGACTTGAACCGGCACGCTGTTACCAGCGAGGGATTTTAAATCCCTTGTGTCTACCAATTCCACCACCCGGGCATCGGGTTTGCTATTTAAAGCAAGTGGATAAAGCTAATATGGAGCGGCACACGAGGCTCGAACTCGTGACCTCAACCTTGGCAAGGTTGCGCTCTACCAACTGAGCTAGTGCCGCATCATATTAACTCTAATATTATTTTTATAACTACATTTGGTATTGTAGTTAACCACAAATGGTGCCCGGGGCCGGACTTGAACCGGCACGCTGTTACCAGCGAGGGATTTTAAATCCCTTGTGTCTACCAATTCCACCACCCGGG
>NZ_LKDX01000157.1:0-340 GCF_001401795.1 Pseudoalteromonas sp. P1-26
AAACCGAAGTTTCGTGCTCAATGAATTCTGTATAAATTGACTATATAGTCACTCATAAGAAATTGAGACTCTAAATTTGTTTGCGTTACTTAGTAAACTAAGCTTCGCTGTTAGAACTCAATCTGTACGAGTGCCCACACAGATGATTGCTTTATATTGTTAAAGAACGTTTGAGATACTTTCGCGTCTCAAGGGCTGTGCATTCTACGCAAGCCGTTATTTTTGTCAACACTTAATTTTGAGAAAAGTTAATTTTTTCAAAACTCAGTCTTACTTGACTCAACCAACTCGTCGTTTTGCTTTTTTGTAAGCAGTCCGCCGTGTCGGTGGATGCGCATTA
>NZ_LKDX01000158.1:0-305 GCF_001401795.1 Pseudoalteromonas sp. P1-26
AACAACATCGCCAAGGCGCACAGCGGTCTGTCCGTGTTCGCCGGCGTGGGTGAGCGTACCCGTGAGGGCAACGACTTCTACCACGAAATGAAGGACTCCAACGTCCTCGACAAGGTGGCGATGGTGTACGGCCAGATGAACGAGCCGCCGGGCAACCGTCTGCGCGTCGCCCTGACCGGCCTGACCATGGCCGAGTACTTCCGCGACGAGAAGGACGAAAACGGCAAGGGTAAGGACGTCCTGCTGTTCGTCGACAACATCTACCGCTACACCCTGGCCGGTACCGAAGTGTCGGCACTGCTGGG
>NZ_LKDX01000159.1:0-327 GCF_001401795.1 Pseudoalteromonas sp. P1-26
TGGTGCGGAAGGAGAGACTTGAACTCTCACAACCGAAGTTACTGGAACCTAAATCCAGCGCGTCTACCAATTCCGCCACTCCCGCATCAAAGGGTTTGCTAATTTAAACTCTTAGCGTGAGTTATCTTATTCACTCTCTTGGTAGAGAGAGTGGCTGGGATACCAGGATTTGAACCTGGGAATGGCAGGATCAAAACCTGCTGCCTTACCGCTTGGCGATATCCCAACAAAGAATAAATTGATAGTTTTGGTTCTTATCAAGAACATGGTGCGGAAGGAGAGACTTGAACTCTCACAACCGAAGTTACTGGAACCTAAATCCAGCGC
>NZ_LKDX01000160.1:0-326 GCF_001401795.1 Pseudoalteromonas sp. P1-26
TTTTTAAATAGGCAGCTTCTGCCTGTTCTCCATTCGTACATTTTACTCATAGACTAGATTGACAATTTAACGCTAAGTGTAATAATAGTTACCGCAATTGACAACCTACGGAAAGACCATGCTAACTGGCATTAAGCTACGTGCTAACCCAACATCACATCAAAAACTGGTTTTAAGCCAGTGGATGGGTTGCGCACGCAGTATTTGGAATGCCAAAGTTGACGAAGAAAAGTATTTCCGCACCTTTGCACGTAAATACTACCCAACGGGCACTTATGCCCCAATTGACCAGAAAACATCACAATTCAAGTCGAAGGAGTTAACCC
>NZ_LKDX01000161.1:0-323 GCF_001401795.1 Pseudoalteromonas sp. P1-26
ACTTTGGTCGGTAAATCAAAAGGATAAACTTTGACCTGCACCTTTTCCAGCTCAGGCGAAATTACAGAAAGAATGATGCACTAACACCTGTAGAGTGGACTAACAATATACGTTATGAGTCCTTTAAATAGTATGTGATGTACGTAGTAAAGTTTCAACAAATGCAAACTAGTGCAGACAAAGCCAGAAACAGAATCATTGGTACCGCATTGGTTTTGTCAGTCATGCAAGGTGGGTATTTTACGATTTATTGGTGTGATGAATTCAGATACGCCGACAAATGAAATAGTGCGAACGAGTTAGCAGCCTTGCTTGCTGCTTAA
>NZ_LKDX01000163.1:0-317 GCF_001401795.1 Pseudoalteromonas sp. P1-26
CCAACCCCACAGTTCGACTGATATCTAACATCTGACCTCTAACGACTAAAGCAGCGATTTTACATCGCGTCCTAACGCCTAAAACCCAGATCCTAGCGCCTATGTTTCATTCGTAGGCGTGAAACTTGTTTCGCGCGTCTGAGAGCTGAAGGCTAAAAGCTCTCATTTATGTTTGATTCGGCACTAAAGTACCTCCTACAAGGTTCAAATGCAGAGAAGAACGCACGGCCTAACCAACCCCACAGTTCGACTGATATCTAACATCTGACCTCTAACGACTAAAGCAGCGATTTTACATCGCGTCCTAACGCCTAAAA
>NZ_LKDX01000164.1:0-306 GCF_001401795.1 Pseudoalteromonas sp. P1-26
GTTACTCAAAAGGACGCAAAACGCTTGGCTTGCGCTCCTTCGTAGCTAATTTTAGCCAAGCATTTATGCGCCCATTAGTAAGGCGTTAGAAAGCCTATGAAGAATTTGAGTTACCTTTTAGCTTTGTTGTTTTTATTTGGTTGCGGGAAGAAGGAGCCGGATCCTGTTTGGGATTGGGGGTATTTACCTTCGCCAGAAATATCGAACTCTAAACGGGAGCAATGTGCTCACGAGTATTACCAGTCTTTTCCAATTTCGACAGATAGTGGAGAAAGCCTTAGGATTGGACAAAGCTCAATTTCTGGC
>NZ_LKDX01000165.1:0-305 GCF_001401795.1 Pseudoalteromonas sp. P1-26
AGCTGTCAGCCGTCAGTTGAACTGTGGGGTTGTTTAGTGCAGATACTCCCTCAGCAACAAACCCCGTAGGAGGCACTTCAGTGCCGAATCAGACCATAACAAACACATTCATGGCTAAAGCCATTCCTACGTGATGCGTATCTCAGATGTCAGTTGAACTGCGGGGTTGATTAGTACAGAGTCACCCACAGCAACAAAACCCCGTAGGAGGTACTCCAGTGCCGAATTCAGACCATAACAAACACATTCATGGCTAAAGCCATTCCAACAAGTACACTTTGCCTAGAACCTAGAACCTAGAACCT
>NZ_LKDX01000166.1:0-278 GCF_001401795.1 Pseudoalteromonas sp. P1-26
CAGCCCAGAATGCCTGCGAAGCTCGCCGCGCGCGTTGCCAAGTTGCAGCAGTTCCGTACGATGCTGCCGACACAGGCATGGCGAACGGTTCGAGATGCACTACAGGGGCTTCCAGATCCGGAAGGTCGCGAAGCAAAGAAGTTCGCGAACCACATCTATCAGGCAGGTGCGCGCTCCTACCCCGGGCATACCGGTAGCCCACTCGATCTGCCCGCAAAGACGCTCAAGGCCGGCGGCCATGGCGTGCCAGGGGGGGAGAACATGCTGGTGAAGGATGA
>NZ_LKDX01000167.1:0-302 GCF_001401795.1 Pseudoalteromonas sp. P1-26
CAAATCGCTGGCAAAAAACAAAACAACGCATCAATAAATTACACGGAAAAATCTCAAGGCAAAGGCTGGACTTTGCGCACAAAACTTCAAGACAGATAACCAATGAAAATGATATTTTAGTGTTCGAAGATTTAAACGTAAAAGCAATGCAAAAGTTCAATGGTAGTATGGTTGCAGATAACGTGATGGGTTTGATCACTCAGCTTTCAAAGTATAAAGCTGAGCTAGAAGGCAAGCTCTATCATGAAATAGGTCGTTTTGAAAAATCCACTGGAATTTGTTCGGAGTGCGGGCAACGCCAT
>NZ_LKDX01000168.1:0-297 GCF_001401795.1 Pseudoalteromonas sp. P1-26
AACCAAAATCCTAGCACCAATTGCTTCCCTGTAGGACTGGCTTTAGCCGGGAATGGTTTGAGTAAGTGACGAGATACGAGGTGCGAGATAGGAGTCTGTAGCAGCCATTTTACATCGCGTCCTAGAGCCTAGTACCTAGCGCCCAGCTCCTAGAACCGAATGTCTTAATCCGTAGGCGTGAAACTTGTTTCGCGCGTCTGAAAGCTGACCGCTCTCATTTATGTTTGATTCTATTCGGCACTAAAGTACCTCCTACAAGTGAAATCAAACTCGTAGCAGCGATTTTACATCGCGTCC
>NZ_LKDX01000169.1:0-294 GCF_001401795.1 Pseudoalteromonas sp. P1-26
AAAACGCCCGGAATAGACGGCGTCATCTGGAATACGGATACGCGCCGCATGAAAGCAGTCAATCAATTGAGCAGAAAGGCTTATCAAGCCAAACCGCTCAAGCGTATCTACATCCCTAAGAAAAACGGCAAGCTCAGACCTTTGGGTATCCCGTGCATGGTCGATAGAGCGCTACAAGCGCTTCATCTTCTTGCACTAGAGCCTGTGTCAGAAACACTTGCTGACCCAAATAGCTACGGCTTTCGGCGCAATAGAAGCACTGCTGATGCTATTGCTCAGTGTTTTCTCTGTTTG
>NZ_LKDX01000170.1:0-294 GCF_001401795.1 Pseudoalteromonas sp. P1-26
AAAACGCCCGGAATAGACGGCGTCATCTGGAATACGGATACGCGCCGCATGAAAGCAGTCAATCAATTGAGCAGAAAGGCTTATCAAGCTAAACCGCTCAAGCGTATCTACATCCCTAAGAAAAACGGCAAGCTCAGACCTTTGGGTATCCCGTGCATGGCCGATAGAGCGCTACAAGCGCTTCATCTTCTTGCACTAGAGCCTATGTCAGAAACACTTGCTGACCCAAATAGCTACGGCTTTCGGCGCAATAGAAGCACTGCTGATGCTATTGCTCAGTGTTTTCTCTGTTTG
>NZ_LKDX01000171.1:0-281 GCF_001401795.1 Pseudoalteromonas sp. P1-26
TTAAGACCGTCACTGTTCAATATCGTCACGGAAAATGGGAATGCAGTATCACTCAGGAAGTGGAATGCAAAACGGCTAAACAAGTTTTGGAAACTATCACTGGCTTTGACATCAACTCAAAGCAAACGGTTGTTGGTTCGAACGGATTTGTGGCCGATAATCCGAAGTTTTTAAAACAGTCAAAAGAGAAGCTAAATCAATTGCAACGCCAGCTTGCACGTCGAACCAAAGGTTCAAATCGCTGGCAAAAAACAAAACAACGCATCAATAAATTACACGGA
>NZ_LKDX01000172.1:0-269 GCF_001401795.1 Pseudoalteromonas sp. P1-26
AATAAGTACCAGCATATGTGGGGCTATAGCTCAGCTGGGAGAGCGCCTGCCTTGCACGCAGGAGGTCAGCAGTTCGATCCTGCTTAGCTCCACCACTTTTACTCCTTAAAAATAAACATTCTTAATCAGGTAATAAACTGCTTGAGAATAGAGTGTGTTTAATTTTGAGAAGTTTATTCTCTTGCTCTTTAAAAATTTGGAAAGCTGATATTAAAATTCTTATAGATACTTGTATCTATAAAGAGTTTTCAAAAGTAAAAAATATGCCA
>NZ_LKDX01000173.1:0-269 GCF_001401795.1 Pseudoalteromonas sp. P1-26
CGACCTACGACTTACACGTAGAATTAAGAAACATCGCGCGAAATAAATTTCACGCCTACGTGAGCCTCAAACTCGCTAACTTTACTCTTTCCCCTAGAAGCTCGCTAACTTGTTGGGTTCAGCTCCGCTCTAACCTACGTCACGTAGGTCGTCATTTATGGCGACACATAACCGTTAACATTGACGGGCTAAAGCCCGACCTACGACTTACACGTAGAATTAAGAAACATCGCGCGAAATAAATTTCACGCCTACGTGAGCCTCAAACT
>NZ_LKDX01000174.1:0-269 GCF_001401795.1 Pseudoalteromonas sp. P1-26
GAGGGTGACACAGTACTAAATAAACCCACCGCTCAACTGACGTCTGAGATACGCATCACGTAGGAATGGCTTTAGCCATGAATGTGTTTTTATGGTCTGAATTCGGCACTGAAGTGCCTCCTACGGGGGTTGTTGCTGAGGGAGTATCTGTACTAAACAACCCCACATTTCAACTGACGTCTGACGGCTGAAAGCTGAAAGCTCCAGACGCAAAAAAGCCCGACTCTTTCGAATCGGGCTTTCTCTAATTTGGAGCCTGGCGATGACCT
>NZ_LKDX01000175.1:0-267 GCF_001401795.1 Pseudoalteromonas sp. P1-26
AGCTAAGCAGGATCGAACTGCTGACCTCCTGCGTGCAAGGCAGGCGCTCTCCCAGCTGAGCTATAGCCCCACATATGCTGGTACTTATTATTTGTAACCGACTTTGTTTCCAGACAAGGCATGGTACTACGACGTTTAGTCCACTAAACGAGGCGTGCCATAACGAAGTATGGGAGCAAAGTGGTGGGTCTGAGTAGATTTGAACTACCGACCTCACCCTTATCAGGGGTGCGCTCTAACCAACTGAGCTACAGACCCAAACAATAA
>NZ_LKDX01000176.1:0-264 GCF_001401795.1 Pseudoalteromonas sp. P1-26
GTTAGTGCATCATTCTTTCTGTAATTTCGCCTGAGCTGGAAAAGGTGCAGGTCAAAGTTTATCCTTTTGATTTACCGACCAAAGTAAATTGAAAGAGGAACCACAATGACCTGCGATATACAGGATAGATCGATTGGCGATGTTTTGGAATTATTGATTGAGCAAGGCTTGGACGGTACAGCCGAAGCGATCAGTATTTTACTCAATGAAGCCATGCGGTTAGAGCGAGAGCGGCACCTTGGAGCAGGCCCCTGGGAGCGTTCA
>NZ_LKDX01000177.1:0-263 GCF_001401795.1 Pseudoalteromonas sp. P1-26
AACCTTCAAAAAGTGCTTGCGTTAATTCTTCGCATCCCTATAATGCGCATCCACTGACACGGCGGGCAGCAATGAAAAGCGCTGAACAATGTGACACAGAGTTAAGTAAAACTTCGGTTTAAAACGGTCTAAAAAGAAAGTTTAAAATTAAGTGTTGACTCGAAAAATTAAGGGTGTATTATACGCATCCCTAGCGACAACGTCGCAACGTTCTTTAACAATATAAAGCAATCATCTGTGTGGGCACTCGTACAGATTGAGTT
>NZ_LKDX01000178.1:0-260 GCF_001401795.1 Pseudoalteromonas sp. P1-26
ATTTTACGATTTATTGGTGTGATGAATTCAGATACGCCGACAAATGAAATAGTGCGAACGAGTTAGCAGCCTTGCTTGCTGCTTAAAATGAATGAGTTAACCTGCTTAATTGCTCAGGCTAACGACCTCTGTGTGCGTAAAAATATAATTGCTTCTTAAGGCAAATTTAGGTGTAATGGAAGCATAATAAACGCTGAGTAAAGCAGGGATAGCTTAGATGCGATAGGCTCGCCAGTAACGTTGGCTTGATATCGCTTAGG
>NZ_LKDX01000179.1:0-260 GCF_001401795.1 Pseudoalteromonas sp. P1-26
CCTAAGCGATATCAAGCCAACGTTACTGGCGAGCCTATCGCATCTAAGCTATCCCTGCTTTACTCAGCGTTTATTATGCTTCCATTACATCTAAATTTGCCTTAAGAAGCAATTATATTTTTACGCACACAGAGGTCGTTAGCCTGAGCAATTAAGCAGGTTAACTCATTGATTTTAAGCAGCAAGCAAGGCTGCTAACTCGTTCGCACTATTTCATTTGTCGGCGTATCTGAATTCATCACACCAATAAATCGTAAAAT
>NZ_LKDX01000180.1:0-258 GCF_001401795.1 Pseudoalteromonas sp. P1-26
TAATGCGCATCCACCGACACGGCGGACTGCTTACAAAAAAGCAAAACGACGAGTTGGTTGAGTCAAGTAAGACTGAGTTTTGAAAAAATAAACTTTTCTCAAAATTAAGTGTTGACAAAAATAACGGCTTGCGTAGAATGCACAGCCCTTGAGGCGCAAAAGTATCTCAAACGTTCTTTAACAATATAAAGCAATCATCTGTGTGGGCACTCGTACAGATTGAGTTCTAACAGCAGATTCTAGTTCGCTAGATGACGC
>NZ_LKDX01000181.1:0-250 GCF_001401795.1 Pseudoalteromonas sp. P1-26
TGGAATGCACGGTGATGGCCTCGCGCCAATCCCGTAGGAACGGCTTTAGCCGTGAATGAGGAAAAATGTTCGGCGTTAAAACACCTCCTGCGCAGTGTACTTTTGTATTAATAACGTTATACCGCTTGCAAACACACACAAGCAACGATTTATAATCTTGAAGAACCTAGAACCTAGAACCTAGAACCTAGAACCTAGAACCTAGAACCTAGAACCTAGAACCTAGAACCTAGAACCTAGAACCTAGAAC
>NZ_LKDX01000182.1:0-249 GCF_001401795.1 Pseudoalteromonas sp. P1-26
TTTTGCCAGCGATTTGAACCTTTGGTTCGACGTGCAAGCTGGCGTTGCAATTGATTTAACTTCTCTATTGCTTGCTTTAAAAACTTCGGATTGTCGGCCACGAAACCGTTCGAACCAACCCCCGTTTGCTTTGAGTTGATGTCAAAGCCAGTGATCGTTTCAAAACTTGTTTAGCCGTTTTGCATTCCACTTCCTGAGTGATACTGCATTCCCATTTTCCGTGACGATATTGAACAGTGACGGTCTTAA
>NZ_LKDX01000183.1:0-247 GCF_001401795.1 Pseudoalteromonas sp. P1-26
AACAGATTGTTGGGATATGGTTGACTGCAGAAAGCAAATTTTAAAACCAAGGAAGGCCGAGTATGAAGGTTTGTAAGCGCAAGGTGATGGTGCAATTTCATTGTGTGTTACTGGCCTGTTTGTTTACAACAAGTTGCACTACAGTACTCGATAAGGCCCATGGTTATCGCGGGCCCATCGTTGTGACAATTAAAACAGAAGATGGCTCAGTGTCGGAGTTTCCTTTTTTAATAGAGTCTGTGTACAC
>NZ_LKDX01000184.1:0-246 GCF_001401795.1 Pseudoalteromonas sp. P1-26
CAGATATTCAAAGATAACGCGGGGTAAACCCGCTGCTACAATTTCACGCCTACATCAAAACGTAGGAACGGCTTTAGCCGTGAATTGTTCTAAACACTTCGGCACTAAAGTACCTCCTACGAGGTAGGCCTTGGCAAAGGCCTACAAACAACACCGCTCGGCTAGAAACTGACAGATATTCAAAGATAACGCGGGGTAAACCCGCTGCTACAATTTCACGCCTACATCAAAACGTAGGAACGGCTT
>NZ_LKDX01000185.1:0-245 GCF_001401795.1 Pseudoalteromonas sp. P1-26
GCAGCTGCTACACTATCATCGGCGCTGTTTCGTTTCACTACTGAGTTCGGCATGGGGTCAGGTGGGTCCAAAACGCTATTGTCACCAAGAAAATTCTTTTCAACTTTCTTATTATTTTTTTATAGTCTTTCGACTTAATTTAAAGTCTTGCGACTGAATTTGGAGCCTGGCGATGACCTACTTTCACATAGCAGCTGCTACACTATCATCGGCGCTGTTTCGTTTCACTACTGAGTTCGGCATGG
>NZ_LKDX01000186.1:0-243 GCF_001401795.1 Pseudoalteromonas sp. P1-26
AAAGCCTAGGAAGTCAAAACCACGGCTAATGTGAGTAATGTGCGTTTTCTCTTCGGAGAGCGTTAAGCCTCTGTGTGCTAAGAAGTCAGCAATCAACGGTTTGATATCGTTCTCCAGCACGTCCTTTGAAGTGCAAGTGACGACGAAATCATCGGCGTATCCTATAAAGTTGGCTCTCGCCCCATTTTTAAGTGCGGTGGACTTTATGCGTTGCTCAAGACCTGCAAGAGTCATCAGCATCAA
>NZ_LKDX01000187.1:0-243 GCF_001401795.1 Pseudoalteromonas sp. P1-26
AAAGCCTAGGAAGTCAAAACCACGGCTAATGTGAGTAATGTGCGTTTTCTCTTCGGAGAGCGTTAAGCCTCTGTGTGCTAAGAAGTCAGTAATCAACGGTTTGATATCGTTCTCCAGCACGTTCTTTGAAGTGCAAGTGACGACGAAATCATCAGCGTATCCTATAAAGTTGGCTCTCGCCCCATTTTTAAGTGCGGTGGACTTTATGCGTTGCTCAAGACCTGCAAGAGTCATCAGCATCAA
>NZ_LKDX01000188.1:0-242 GCF_001401795.1 Pseudoalteromonas sp. P1-26
GCTAGATGACGCAAACAAATTTAGAGTCTCAATTGAACTGAGTGACCAACGGAAACAAGTTTACTTGTTTCAGCACAGTCAATTCGATTTTTCTTTTATAAAGAGAAATCAAAATTCAGAATTCATTGAGCATGGTTTGAAGTTTACTTCAAACAAAAAACTTTTAATTGAAGAGTTTGATCATGGCTCAGATTGAACGCTGGCGGCAGGCCTAACACATGCAAGTCGAGCGGTAACAGAGA
>NZ_LKDX01000189.1:0-238 GCF_001401795.1 Pseudoalteromonas sp. P1-26
TAAGCATTTGAGGAGCGCTAAGGGTGATTGTTTTGAATTCCAAAGCTCAATTAACAGTTGATATCATTGCTAAAGTGGCAGAGCGTAAAATTACGATAGCTAATGCCGCTAAGCTCCTCAATAAATCCAGGCGTACTATTGAACGTTACTTGCAGCGTTACCGAAGCCAAGGTCTACAATTCGTTGTTCACGGGAATACAGGCAGCGAGCCAATTAATAAAACTCCAGATAGGCTTAA
>NZ_LKDX01000190.1:0-238 GCF_001401795.1 Pseudoalteromonas sp. P1-26
GTTTTAACGCCGAACATTTTTCCTCATTCACGGCTAAAGCCGTTCCTACGGGATTGGCGCCAGGCCATCACCGTGCATTCCATTTTGTAGGCGTGAAATTTATTTCGCGCGAATTATTAGCAGCAGAACCGCGCTTGAGACGCGCCAAGCAAGCGTGACGCCTACGACCGTAGGAGGTGTTTTAACGCCGAACATTTTTCCTCATTCACGGCTAAAGCCGTTCCTACGGGATTGGCGC
>NZ_LKDX01000191.1:0-238 GCF_001401795.1 Pseudoalteromonas sp. P1-26
TTAAGCCTATCTGGAGTTTTATTAATTGGCTCGCTGCCTGTATTCCCGTGAACAACGAATTGTAGACCTTGGCTTCGGTAACGCTGCAAATAACGTTCAATAGTACGCCTGGATTTATTGAGGAGCTTAGCGGCATTAGCTATCGTAACTTTACGCTCTGCCACTTTAGCAATGATATCAACTGTTAATTGAGCTTTGGAATTCAAAACAATCACCCTTAGCGCTCCTCAAATGCTTA
>NZ_LKDX01000192.1:0-236 GCF_001401795.1 Pseudoalteromonas sp. P1-26
GACACCTGTTACCAAGTGTCGCCCTCCTAAGAACCGTACGTGCAACTTTCACTGCATACGGCTCAAGCCTTCACGAAGGCACCTAATTGGTACCCAGCAACTTATAAAGCAGCGAGATTAGGTTCATTCCAAGAGTTGCGGCATTGCCTCTTTGCTTTTCTCTTTGCCAAGTATTCTTGGTATAAAGGATCAAAAGGCGTAGCTTCACTCCTGATTTTCACATGTCTCTCTATTGG
>NZ_LKDX01000193.1:0-236 GCF_001401795.1 Pseudoalteromonas sp. P1-26
GACACCTGTTACCAAGTGTCGCCCTCCTAAGAACCGTACGTGCAACTTTCACTGCATACGGCTCAAGCCTTCACGAAGGCACCTAATTGATACCCAGCAACTTATAGAGCAGCGAGATTAGGCTCATTCCAAGAGTTGCGGCATTGTCTCTTTGCTTTTCTCTTTGCCAAGTATTCTTGGTATAAAGGATCAAAAGGCGTAGCTTCACTCCTGATTTTCACATGTCTCTCTATTGG
>NZ_LKDX01000194.1:0-233 GCF_001401795.1 Pseudoalteromonas sp. P1-26
CTGTACTAATTACCCGTGAGGCTTAACCATACAACGCCAAACGCGTTTTATGACAGCGTAACGAACAGAAGTTAAGTTACTAAAGTAGACATTTACTTGATATCAGAATTCCAGATTTATGTAGGGTGAACCGCAACGCTTAATGCGAAATCAGTTCACCTTGCGCAAAGGACTCGTAAGCGCTACGCGCTTTGTCGAGAATCCTTTCCACGCCTTTTGCTTGGTGACAATAG
>NZ_LKDX01000195.1:0-231 GCF_001401795.1 Pseudoalteromonas sp. P1-26
GGAGAAGGAGGGATTCGAACCCTCGATAGAGCTACAAACCCTATACTCCCTTAGCAGGGGAGCGCCTTCGGCCACTCGGCCACCTCTCCAGCGCATAATTCTGATTGTAATTTGCTGAAATTAATCAACAAATAAAAATAAGTGGTGGAGAGATAGGGATTTGAACCCTAGAGGGGCTACAAACCCCTGCCGGTTTTCAAGACCGGTGCATTCGACCACTCTGCCATCTCT
>NZ_LKDX01000196.1:0-228 GCF_001401795.1 Pseudoalteromonas sp. P1-26
TCAAAGAATGGTGGGTCATGATGGACTTGAACCATCGACCAATGGATTAAAAGTCCACTGCTCTACCAACTGAGCTAATGACCCGCTCTAATTGCTTATAAAAGCTATACGTAAATCCGTCGATTAAAGATTACCATTCTAAGAGAATGGTGGGTCATGATGGACTTGAACCATCGACCAATGGATTAAAAGTCCACTGCTCTACCAACTGAGCTAATGACCCGCTCT
>NZ_LKDX01000197.1:0-228 GCF_001401795.1 Pseudoalteromonas sp. P1-26
GCGCCTGATGTTTCCCCCGTAGGACTGGCTTTAGCCGGGAAATGTCTTAAGTTAGCGAGTTTCAAGGGGAAAGAGTAAAGTTGCGAGGTACGAGATTCGAGGTGCGAGATACGAGTCTGTAGCAGCGATTTTACATCGCGTCCTAGCACCCAGAACCTAGCGCCTGATGTTTCCCCCGTAGGACTGGCTTTAGCCGGGAAATGTCTTAAGTTAGCGAGTTTCAAGGGG
>NZ_LKDX01000198.1:0-227 GCF_001401795.1 Pseudoalteromonas sp. P1-26
AGCGCAACCTTGCCAAGGTTGAGGTCACGAGTTCGAGCCTCGTGTGCCGCTCCAATTTCTCACCAAAAGAAATTGGCTTAAGTTTCAAGGGGAAAGTAACTAACTTGAAGCTTGTAACTTAAAACTAGTAACTTATTGTGCGGCACTAGCTCAGTTGGTAGAGCGCAACCTTGCCAAGGTTGAGGTCACGAGTTCGAGCCTCGTGTGCCGCTCCAATTTCTCACCAA
>NZ_LKDX01000199.1:0-226 GCF_001401795.1 Pseudoalteromonas sp. P1-26
ATTCGGCACTGAAGTGCCTCCTACGGGGTTTGTTGCTGAGGGAGTATCTGCACTAAACAACCCCACAGTTCAACTGACGGCTGACAGCTGACAGCTAAAACGCAAAAAAGCCCGACTCTTTCGAATCGGGCTTTCTTTAATTTGGAGCCTGGCGATGACCTACTTTCACATAGCAGCTGCTACACTATCATCGGCGCTGTTTCGTTTCACTACTGAGTTCGGCATG
>NZ_LKDX01000200.1:0-224 GCF_001401795.1 Pseudoalteromonas sp. P1-26
AATCGCGCGTTTTTCTACCACTGCGTCGCTCGCTTTTCTGAATGACTCATTTGTAACAAACTTCTTAACTAATTGCCATTACTACTAAAATGCAGTAATTCTAGCTTTTGTCTCAGGACAAAAACGAGCGATTGGGTCGTTTTCCTGACTATGCAAGCAATATGCTTTGACGAAATAGAACAGTAATTTCGAACGGCCGAAGTTCGCTCTTTTGAGTCATGCGC
>NZ_LKDX01000201.1:0-223 GCF_001401795.1 Pseudoalteromonas sp. P1-26
GCGGTGAATACGTTCCCGGGCCTTGTACACACCGCCCGTCACACCATGGGAGTGGGTTGCTCCAGAAGTGGATAGTCTAACCTTCGGGAGGACGTTCACCACGGAGTGATTCATGACTGGGGTGAAGTCGTAACAAGGTAGCCCTAGGGGAACCTGGGGCTGGATCACCTCCTTATACGATTTAGAACTTATTTGTTCGTAGTGTCCACACAGATGATTGTTA
>NZ_LKDX01000202.1:0-223 GCF_001401795.1 Pseudoalteromonas sp. P1-26
CTGTACTAATTACCCGTGAGGCTTAACCATACAACGCCAAACGCGTTTTATGACAGCGTAACAGACAGAAGTTAAGTTACTAAAGTAGACATTTACTTAATATCAGAATTCCAGATTTATTAATTTGCTCAAAAGAGCGAATTAAACCAAATTTGCTTGGTGACAATAGCGTTTTGGACCCACCTGACCCCATGCCGAACTCAGTAGTGAAACGAAACAGCGC
>NZ_LKDX01000203.1:0-222 GCF_001401795.1 Pseudoalteromonas sp. P1-26
CGACAAAGCGCGTAGCGCTTACGAGTCCTTTGCGCAAGGTGAACTGATTTCGCGTTAAGCGTTGCGGTTCACCCTACATAAATCTGGAAATCTGATATTTTCTTACAGCTTAAAGCTTATGGCTTACAGCTTCGTAAAATCTACTTTAGTAACTTAACTTCTGTTCGTTACGCTGTCATAAAACGCGTTTGGCGTTGTATGGTTAAGCCTCACGGGTAATTA
>NZ_LKDX01000204.1:0-221 GCF_001401795.1 Pseudoalteromonas sp. P1-26
ATAAATGGTGCCGACTATCCGAGTTGAACGGATGACCTACTGATTACAAGTCAGTTGCTCTACCAACTGAGCTAAGTCGGCACACTAAAATCGCGTGCGTTGTGCACTATAATCACTTTAAAAGAGATTATCAAATAATGGTGCCCAGAGGCGGAATCGAACCACCGACACGAGGATTTTCAATCCTCTGCTCTACCGACTGAGCTATCTGGGCATTTTAA
>NZ_LKDX01000205.1:0-219 GCF_001401795.1 Pseudoalteromonas sp. P1-26
TCAGAGCGGGTCATTAGCTCAGTTGGTAGAGCAGTGGACTTTTAATCCATTGGTCGATGGTTCAAGTCCATCATGACCCACCATTCTTTTTGAATGGTCTTATATCGGCGGATTTACGCAGCTTTTTACAAGCATCAGAGCGGGTCATTAGCTCAGTTGGTAGAGCAGTGGACTTTTAATCCATTGGTCGATGGTTCAAGTCCATCATGACCCACCATT
>NZ_LKDX01000206.1:0-216 GCF_001401795.1 Pseudoalteromonas sp. P1-26
TAATTACCCGTGAGGCTTAACCATACAACGCCAAACGCGTTTTATGACAGCGTAACGAACAGAAGTTAAGTTACTAAAGTAGATTTTACTTGATATCAGAATTCCAGATTTATTAATTTGCTCAGATGAGCGAATTAAACCAAATTTGCTTGGTGACAATAGCGTTTTGGACCCACCTGACCCCATGCCGAACTCAGTAGTGAAACGAAACAGCGC
>NZ_LKDX01000207.1:0-215 GCF_001401795.1 Pseudoalteromonas sp. P1-26
ATAAATGGTGCCGACTATCCGAGTTGAACGGATGACCTACTGATTACAAGTCAGTTGCTCTACCAACTGAGCTAAGTCGGCACACTAAACCTGTGTGCGTTTAGCACTTAATCACATTGTGATTATAAATAATGGTGCCCAGAGGCGGAATCGAACCACCGACACGAGGATTTTCAATCCTCTGCTCTACCGACTGAGCTATCTGGGCATTTTAA
>NZ_LKDX01000208.1:0-213 GCF_001401795.1 Pseudoalteromonas sp. P1-26
TGTAATGGAAGCATAATAAACGCTGAGTAAAGCAGGGATAGCTTAGATGCGATAGGCTCGCCAGTAACGTTGGCTTGATATCGCTTAGGCCAGAAAAAGCAAATTCCCATAGCATAAACAACACCAACTCTGACACACCGAGCAGGTAGCGGCTCAGTCCAACAAGCGATTATGCAACACAAACTGCGTGTCGCATAAATACTAAAATGTTAT
>NZ_LKDX01000209.1:0-212 GCF_001401795.1 Pseudoalteromonas sp. P1-26
TCCACTTCCTGAGTGATACTGCATTCCCATTTTCCGTGACGATATTGAACAGTGACGGTCTTAATTTTGCTCACTAGCTCACGATGCAGGACGATTGGCACTTTGCCGACCTTTGGGATGCTTATAGCGCCATTTTCGATTCGAATGCAATTGGAATTATTGACGGCTCGAAACGAGTCGTTGTGAAGTTTTTTCTTTTTGTATGAGACTTT
>NZ_LKDX01000210.1:0-211 GCF_001401795.1 Pseudoalteromonas sp. P1-26
GGAGAGATAGGGATTTGAACCCTAGAGGGGCTACAAACCCCTGCCGGTTTTCAAGACCGGTGCATTCGACCACTCTGCCATCTCTCCGAATGCGAAAACCTACCCGCTTACGCCAGTAGTAAAAATAATGGTGGAGAGATAGGGATTTGAACCCTAGAGGGGCTACAAACCCCTGCCGGTTTTCAAGACCGGTGCATTCGACCACTCTGCC
>NZ_LKDX01000211.1:0-210 GCF_001401795.1 Pseudoalteromonas sp. P1-26
GGGTCATTAGCTCAGTTGGTAGAGCAGTGGACTTTTAATCCATTGGTCGATGGTTCAAGTCCATCATGACCCACCATTCTTTGAATGGTTCTATATCGGCGGATTTACGCAGCTTATTATGAGCATCAGAGCGGGTCATTAGCTCAGTTGGTAGAGCAGTGGACTTTTAATCCATTGGTCGATGGTTCAAGTCCATCATGACCCACCATT
>NZ_LKDX01000212.1:0-209 GCF_001401795.1 Pseudoalteromonas sp. P1-26
CAAAATGTTTTCTCTTTCCAAAATTGGTTTTTCAGATAAGGAAATGATTTCCAGATTTTAGCGGTTGTGGCTTGCTTAATCCTCCTTGCGTGCTGGCCTACTGAATATCGAGTGCCGATTGTAATCAGCATATGAATGTGATCTTTGTCTATCTCAACCTCTTCGATCCTAAAGTCAGATGATAGAGAAACATCGAAAACCGTTTTCTT
>NZ_LKDX01000213.1:0-208 GCF_001401795.1 Pseudoalteromonas sp. P1-26
CATTCGAACTAACCAACCCCGCAGCACGCCTGACATCTAATATCTGACGTCTAACGACTAGAAACCAGCTATTTCATATAGCGTCCTAGAACCTAGAACCTAGAACCTAGAACCTAGAACCTAGCGCCTATGTTTCATTCGTAGGCGTGAAACTTGTTTCGCGCGTCTGACCGCTGAAGACTGAAAGCTCTTTTTATGTTCGATTCGG
>NZ_LKDX01000214.1:0-207 GCF_001401795.1 Pseudoalteromonas sp. P1-26
CTTCGGTTTCAAAAAACTTTTAATTGAAGAGTTTGATCATGGCTCAGATTGAACGCTGGCGGCAGGCCTAACACATGCAAGTCGAGCGGAAACGAAGAGGTGCTTGCACCTCTGGCGTCGAGCGGCGGACGGGTGAGTAATGCTTGGGAATATGCCTTATGGTGGGGGACAACAGTTGGAAACGACTGCTAATACCGCATGATGTCT
>NZ_LKDX01000215.1:0-203 GCF_001401795.1 Pseudoalteromonas sp. P1-26
TTTACGCTCTGCCACTTTAGCAATGATATCAACTGTTAATTGAGCTTTGGAATTCAAAACAATCACCCTTAGCGCTCCTCAAATGCTTAAACAAAACATTTAAAGAACACGGTTAAAGATAACCGTCAATTTCCCTTGGTAATTAGCGATTACGACAGAATCGCGTGGTAATTAAAGTACGACAAAATCGCTTGGTGTTAACA
>NZ_LKDX01000216.1:0-200 GCF_001401795.1 Pseudoalteromonas sp. P1-26
AGCTAAGCAGGATCGAACTGCTGACCTCCTGCGTGCAAGGCAGGCGCTCTCCCAGCTGAGCTATAGCCCCACATATGCTGGTACTTATTGTCATTTTTTCCACTTCATAAGAAGTGGTGGGTCTGAGTAGATTTGAACTACCGACCTCACCCTTATCAGGGGTGCGCTCTAACCAACTGAGCTACAGACCCAAACAATAA
>NZ_LKDX01000217.1:0-200 GCF_001401795.1 Pseudoalteromonas sp. P1-26
TCCACTTCCTGAGTGATACTGCATTCCCATTTTCCGTGACGATATTGAACAGTGACGGTCTTAATTTTGCTCACTAGCTCACGATGCAGAACGATTGGCACTTTGCCGACCTTTGGGATGCTTATAGCGTCATTTTCAATTCGAATACAGTTGGAATTATTGACCGCTCGGAAGCTATCATTGTGAAGCCGCTTCCTTTT
>NZ_LKDX01000218.1:0-200 GCF_001401795.1 Pseudoalteromonas sp. P1-26
GAACAAAGTGATGTCGCGGGGATGAATAGGTGTCACCCCTGCTCTTGGATATATTTTCGTATAGTCTCTGCGCTTGCATTCCCTACAGAGCACACAAAGTACCCATCAGAACAAAATGTTTTCTCTTTCCAAAATTGGTTTTTCAGATAAGGAAATGATTTCCAGATTTTAGCGGTTGTGGCTTGCTTAATCCTCCTTGC
>NZ_LKDX01000219.1:0-200 GCF_001401795.1 Pseudoalteromonas sp. P1-26
GAACAAAGTGATGTCGCGGGGATGAATAGGTGTCACCCCTGCTCTTGGATATATTTTCGTATAGTCTCTGCGCTTGCATTCCCTACAGAACACACAAAGTACCCATCAGACCAAAATGTTTTCTCTTTCCAAAATTGGTTTTTCAGATAAGGAAATGATTTCCAGATTTTAGCGGTTGTGGCTTGCTTAATCCTCCTTGC